>NZ_DATCVJ010000802.1:0-9259 GCF_036566945.1 Chitinophaga sp.
TTTCACCGCCACATCCGGCACATCACCAATCACAAGGCATTGAATACGGTTTTTTGGGTAAGAAATAGCCGAAGGCAGGTTATTCACATACAGGAATTCATCCAGGCTAGGTGTAATATGATCTGCTTTTTCCGTCACCGACTTACGTTCTATATTTTCTGTAAACGCATAGAACTTCTTGATCATCCCAAATTCCTTCAACTGAAAATCAGAATATCCATCACCGATACCATGTATTTCGCCCTGCAGCTGCAGTTCGCGTAGCAGCTTCACTTTACCACCTTCATTCGACAACGGATTGTTTTCATCATAGCCCACTATTTTCCCCCCTTCATTAAACACAAAAGTATTCGCGTAAATGTTTTCCTTTTTGATATGAAAAGGTAATACCACCGGGGTAATAAACTCTTTGAATCCGCCAGACACGATCAGCACATCATCTGCATGATGTTTGAAAAAATTCTTATTTCTTGAAAAAGACGTGGATACCTGCTTTTTTAAATGTTTCACCAGCTGCTTCAGGTGATCTTTGTTAGCTTCCAGTAACTGCACTCTTGCCGCCAGACTTTCCCTGAAAGACAATTTGCCCTCCATCGCCAGATTGGTCAGGTCTTCAATTTTTTTATAAATCTGCTCCCTGTCCGGGTGCTCCTGCAAGGAAATGCGCGCCAGTTCATCTAATGCTTCCACCTGCGTAAAGGTGCTGTCGAAATCAATAATATAATATTTTTTACTCACGGATTTGTTTTTAAATAGCCTGCTGTTGCGCTAATTGGAGCACAAAAATATAAGTTTAAATAGGATTTAAAAGACAATCTTTCGTTTCCGGAGTGATGGCTTCCCGAAGATCCCGATGAACAGGAGCTGTATTATAAGTGTTTCTTTTCGGGACAGGCTATATATATATTTATTTTACTAATTTAATTTCACCCTTGGGAGATGATAACTTTATGGATAACGTCTGTAGCCCGGGTCCACCTGCTATAGCGTATCCCACTCCGTTTCATCCGGTTCCCCGGCTTCCTCTTTCTCTCTGGCGATTAATTCATCCGATCTTCTTTCACCAATCTGCTGCCGCCACATGGCGTAATAAAGCCCTTTGTGTTCTACCAGTTCTTCATGCGTACCTGTTTCGGCGATCTTTCCTTTCTCCAACACAATGATTCTATCCGCATGCATAATAGTCGACAAGCGATGCGCAATCAATACCGTGATCTGCTCCCGCAGCGCGGAAATGCTTCTCACCGTATCTGTAATCGCTTCTTCAGTAATAGAATCCAATGCGGAAGTAGCTTCATCAAAAATGAGTAAGCGCGGCCGCCGGATCAGCGCACGGGCAATAGAAATCCGTTGCTTTTCTCCGCCGGATAATTTCACCCCGCCTTCCCCCAGCTTCGTATAAATGCCTTTGCCGGACCTAGCCAGCAAAGCCGTACAGGAAGCCTTTCTCAGCGCTTCCAGCACCTCTTCATCAGTGGCATCCGATTTTACAAACAACAAATTTTCTTTGATAGTGCCGGCAAATAACTGTGTGTCCTGTGTTACAAACCCGATCTGTCTTCTCAACGCATTAAACCTGATATCAGCAGTGGGCACATCATTGTAATATATTTCTCCCGATACCGGCTTATACAAACCCACCAATAATTTTACCAGGGTAGATTTCCCCGATCCGGAAGGCCCCACAAAAGCAATCGTATCACCGGTTTCCACAGAAAAAGAAATCCCATCCAACGCATTGGAGGTAGCCGTTTTATGCCGGAACACCACGTCCTCAAATCGCAACTGCTGCAAGTCGCCTATCTCTACCGGCTCGAGCGGACGCTCTTCCACAGGCCGTTGCATCAGGTGATGAAATAAATATAAAGAAGCTTCTGCCTCCCGGTACTGAATAATAATGTTGCCCAGATCCTGTAACGGCACAAATATAGCCGTGGTAATAAACTGCATGGTGATCAGCTCACCGGTCGTTAAAATATTGCGGAAAATGAGCCAGAGCAAAATAAACAGGATAGACTGTTTTAACACGTTGAGCGTAGTGCCCTGCAAAAAGGAAAGCGTTCTCACCTGCCTGGTTTTCTCCATTTCCAGGTCATATATTTCTTTGGTAAATGTTTTTAAACGCCTTATTTCCGGGAAGGTAAGACCCAGACTTTTGACCAGCTCTATGTTGCGCAACGACTCTGTAATAGCACCGGATAATTGCAGGGTTTCCCGGTTAATAGCCCGTTGCACCGTTTTCATTTTCTTGCTGAGCAACCCCGTAAGTCCTCCGAGAAAAATAATGCCTACCACAAACACCGGTATCAGCGCCCAATGTTTGGTAATCGCATACCAGATTAAAAATCCCATTCCCACCACAGAAGTAAACAGGATGTTGATAAATGCCGTAATAAAACGTTCGGTATCTGTTCTTACTTTTTGTAATACAGCCAGCGTTTCCCCACTTCGTTGTTCTTCATATTCTTCAAACGATAAGCGGAGCGTTTGTTTCAGGCCATCATTGAATACCTGCATCCCAAATTTCTGCACCACCAATCGCAATACATATTCCTGGAAAGATTTGGCCAGTCGCGCCAGCAAAGCTATAACAACGGCAATCCCTAACCAGACCAGTACTCCCTTCACTAATTCCGGTTCGGCCTTACTCCCCGTTTTGCCGGCATAATCATCGATGATTTTTCCGAATATCAACGGATCTGTCATCACCAGGATCTGACTGATACCTGCCAGCAACAAAGACCATACGACCAGCCACTTGTGAGGCTTTAAGTAGTTCCAGAGAATTTTCATATGCTAAAATATACGAAAAAACAGGCAGACCTACGGCTGTCGTTTAACAAAAAGCAGGTGCAGCTTCTACCTATTAACTACTAGTTCTTCGCCCGGATAGTCTTCACTTCTGCAACAGTAACCGCTGCGGCCTTATTACCAAAATTATTCCGCACATAGGTGAGCACATCTGCTATTTCCTCATCTTTCAGGAAATTATGCGGCGGCATATTATTGGAATAATATTCGTCATCTATCGGCTCAGACGCCTGCATGCCTTTCAAAACAATTTGTACCAGTTTGGTTTTGTTGCCCAATACAAAAGAAGTTTTTATCAACGGCGGATTCAGGTGTGGCACACCGCTGCCATCTACCTGGTGACAAGTCAGGCAGTATTGCTCATACACCTTTTTGCCGCGGCTAACAGACTGCCCGATGCCAGGCTTCTTCGGAGCTTTTGTTTGCGCCGATAAAAAAGAAAGTGTTGCACAGAGTGCAACACCTATGATCAGAACTTTCTTCATACAATATTATTTACCGCTATAGCTGATTTTATATACGGTTCCTTTTACATCATCGGTTACATACAAAGAGCCATCAGGCCCCTGTGCTAGTCCGCAAGGGCGGTGCTGCGCCTGACCCGGCGATTGAATATTGGGGACACCCGCAAAATCATCTGCAAATACTTCCCACTCGCCAACAGGCTTGCCATTCTTAAACGGAACGAAGGCTACAAAATATCCTTTTTGTCCTTTCTGCCGGTTCCAGGAACCATGAAAGGCAACAAAGGCGCCGTTCTTATATCTTTCCGGAAACTGATTGCCGGTATAGAACAACAACCCGTTGGGCGCCATATGCGCAGGAAATGCGATCACAGGGTCTATCGCATTTTCTCCGCCTGTTTTACTACCATCGCCACCATATTCAGGGGCAAGTATCTTCTGATGCTTAGATCCATCATAATAGATATACGGCCAGCCTGCATTGTCTCCCTGCTTCAGCGCATACATGCACTCTGCGGGTAATTCATTTCCTTGTTCCAGGCTATAATGTTCGGGAAACATATCAAACAAACCATCTCTGCCATGCTGCATCACAAATAACTGGTTGAGCGATGCGTTCCAATCCAGTCCTACTACATTACGTAAACCCGTAGCATAACGAACGCCGTCGCCATAAGTCTGGTTCAGCTTATCCGCTTTAAACTGCCAGATGCCTCCCGCAGAATCCAGTATAGGACAGCCTTCTATGCCTTTGGAACCTTTTGCTCTGTCCTGTACCTGGCAGGAATTGGAATAGGCGCCAATGTTTACATAGATATTACCGTCGTTGTCCAGGGTCAATGCTTTCGCTTCATGCTGATGACGGTTAATTAAGCCGGTCACGATCTTCTCAGGCTTGTCCATGTTGATGATCTCCGATTTATCATTCAGCTTATAACGGAATACTTCTTCATCTGAGGAAGTATACAGATAATCTCCTTTGATCACCATACCGGTACCACGGTAGGTACCAAAAGATTTGGCCACGCCATTATGTACTACTGCAATGGCTTTACCGGGTTTGGAAGATTGGATTTTTACATACAGGTCTCCCTGCGGCGTTACAGCAATATGGCGGGCTGCACCAAGATTTTCTGCCACTACCTGGGCTTTAAAACCTGCTGGCAGCTTCAATCCGGGATCCGCCGGATTAACGGCCACCCGATGGCGTAGCACCGTACTGTCGCCATTATGTGGCAAACTGCGTGCAGACAATAAAGTCATGACTGACAAGCATCCCAGCAAAATTATTTTCGTTTTCATACTATTATATTTTCAATGAAATAAGCGGGTTTTCAAATCTCCGGCTGTAAAAATAATAAGGTTTTTATTTAATCCGCAAATATTGGATAAATGGCGACAGCGGCGGATCGTCGCCGGAAATAAGCTGACCGGATGCTGGCAGCTGTCAGGCCTCAGCCTCTCACCACCTTTGACGTATAGTACTTCATCAGGTAATGATACACTACCAACTCCTGCAACCGGGCGTTGGCACTGAACATCCTGTTCAGAAACATATGCAGATAATGTGGCAGCAGCTCCATCGCTGCAGACGCGTGAACGGCGGTGATTTTGCCCGCCAACGCCCTCATTGCTGCGCCCCGTGCATGCAGTATTTCGGAAGAAGACACCGGAAGCGTATAGTCATTTCCGTTATCATCCAATACGGAAGCAATCAACCGTGTATGTTGCCGGTACTTATTATTCAATTGTAATAACAGCGCAGCATCTCCATGATGCTCTGCAAAAAATTGTTGTTGCAGCTCCCCGAGTAATTGTAACTTCATCAAAGGTGTACAGCCAAAATCACGCAGCAGTTCATCCGCCCCTTTCAGCGCCAGTAACCACCGTTCCCGCGATTCCGAGGCTGCTATGCCGGACAACAGGCGAACAACCGCCACGCTGTCGTGAAAAAAGAATTGCTCGCTCAGGCTCATCATAGCCGGTCCATACCGCTCCAATTCCCTTATATACGTGTCGAACTGTATCTTTTGTACAATATCACTTTCCAGGTAAGCCGATAACACCTCCTGCAATCGCTGCATCACCTCACCGCTGCTATCGCGGTAATGCGGTAAATGAAAACGGACCCGGAGATGGTGATCCGGATCCTGAAAACGGATAAAGAACCAGTGATCTGTTAACCCTGCCTCCTGCAGCTGATTTATCAGTGGCAGCAACTCAGTCAGCAACAGCTTATCCATCCATTTTGGACCACAGTAAATTTTTACATACAACCATTCGCTGCCCGGTGGGAAGCTTCGTTTTATAGGGGGTGATGCCGGTAATCCGGATTTTACAGGTCTCCCCGAACTCGCGGGTACTTCCCCTGCGCCGGGTGTCCCCGGTAATCCCTGCGCTCCTCCAGCCAACTCCGCGTCCCGGGAGAACATCCTCTCGGCTCTCTTATACCCCGTGTTACAAATTGGAATAATCACTTCATTACAAAAAAAGCCGCTTTCATTGGCCAGCAAACGCGTATCCTTGTTAAACAACTGCTCGTATAACACCACATTACCTTTCTTCAGTTTATTGATTAAAAGCATCCCCGCAAATACATTGTTCAGGTCTATCAACAGGTCATTATCTCCTTCAGACAATAACACCAGATCGGGTAGGCGATATTGTGTTTTCAGCAGCTGCAGCGCAGCTTCCGGAGAATGGTCGCGCAACAGTGCAGCGAAAGTATGGTGAGGAATATACCACCTGGCCCTTTCCAGTATAATCTCCCGGTATACTACCCGTGGCAGAAAAGATTGTTCTGTGAGGTGGCCCCAGTTCCAGTGAATAGATAATGACTGCTGCTGCTGCAGGTCACATAAAAATTTGTAGGCAGATAATCCCCTGCTGAAATTATGTGCGCTGGTAAGCCGCGGCAGCACTTCCCTGTTTAGCCGCGCGGAGCGCAATACCACGCTGTTGTCCCGCACTGCTACATACAGGTCGCTGACAGGCAACAGAAAATCATCTGCCACGCCACCCTTTCCGAGAAAAGGTATTTCATAATCGTATAGCTGTGGCCGTAGTAATACATTGCCGGTGCGACCTTCCGGCAAATGCACTACTTCCGCCAGAATGCGATCTTTTTCCAGTGCCTGCTCCATTTGCGCAAACGTCTTCAGCCTGGCCTGCAACGCAGGATCACCGGCGGCAAAGCGGCCCAGTAGTGCCAGCGCATTAGGTCCATTGCACGACTTCAGTAATAACTGAAAGTCTCCCCGATCCAGCGCAGCAGCATCGGGGGCCAGCAGGGAGCCTAATACAGACAGAAAAGGAGGTAATACCGGCGCATCCACTGCGGCCGTCAGTTCGTCCAGGTCTGCATCCGTAATGTGGATAACAGTAGCCTGCTGTTGTTGCGCCAGCAGGAATTGTTGCCACACAAATTTCGTTTGTGCATTCCAGTGAAGCATGTCTTTGTTTTTGCCGGCTGGCATCACCAGGTCGTCAATCAGCGGGGTATAGCTGGAATCATCTCCCGATACAATCCCATAGCCAATACCAGATTCGCTGTCCAGCGCCATCATCAGGGGAATTTCCCTTTGATCATATTGTTGCAGGAATTGCTGCTTAAAGGTTTGCAGGTCGGTTGGAATGCCACGCGTACCTAATACAGCGAGCTTCTCCAGTCGTTGCAGCAGCCGGTCCGTCACCTCACTGGAAAGATCGGCAGTGACGGTGGGAAAGAACAAGTCTACCTGCACCGGATCTTTGGCAGTGATGGCCGGGAAATTTTCTGTTAGCAGTGTTTTAATTTCAAGGTAAGGCTTTACCCCTTCTGATGGCTGGTGCAACAGATGCTGTATACGCTGCAGGGCGGTCAGGACCGCCGGTGGTTGCTCACATGCGCGTAATCCGGCCATCAACGCAGATAAACCATCTTCACCCGTGATGGCGGGTGTTAAGCCGGCTACCAGGATCTGGTGCGTGATCAGAGATTCGATAAAAGTGTGGGCTTCTTCCAGCGCAACATCCAGTTTTACTAATTCTGCCAACAGCTGCTCTATACGGGCGCCTGCAGCAGCGGCTGTTAATACAGTATTGATATATTCGTTTTGTGTAAAAGCACTGAGAAAATAATATCTCTTTTTATCCCTTAACTGGTACTCAAAATAGCGGAAGGAATGTCCGTTCTGATAACGGCTGTTGTTAGGATAAAAGCGCAGCTGCTGCCGGAGTTCCGGCAATTGCACCAGCTCATTCATCAGCTCGGAAAGGTATTCCATATCCAAACGGGCTACCTTATGCCGGCTATTGGCTGCTGGCGCCGAAAATGCAGATGGGTGGGTGCCAATACGCCCGGTGGCACAACCGGCAAATAATCCGTATGGTGTGCAGCGGGCACCCATTCTAAGGAGGTAGCGGTACAGCGCAAGTGGTAACTTAAGTTGACTATCAGGCTGCGCCAGCCATTTCATCATTTCAGCATACAGCGCAGGACTGGCCAGAAAAACAGCTTCCTGTAGCAAGGGGCGGGCATACATTTCCCGGATAGCCGCTATAAAAGACGCAGACTTGTTATTGCTTCTGCAATGCAGCAGCAGCAGTTCTTCACACGACAACAGCGGCATCCTAAGCAGATAGAAGCCGCAAGTAGCTAGCAAGGACATATCATTTAAACACACTTAGTTTAGCAGGAAAGCGCTCGCATTCCGATCAGCATGCTTAAATAAAGATAAAAGGATTTTACGATCTCAGGTCACGGCTATTTTAACAGCGGGAATTACTCTTTCCATTTCGTCTACAAATTTCTTGTAGCTCGCAGGTTTTCCAAGATATCCTTGCCTTTCTTTCCAGCAAAGGGACTCCACTTCGCGACTGGAATAAGCGGTCACCAGAATAAAAACGCAGTCCTTTTTAAGGAACTGCGCTATAATATCTCTTGTATTTCCTCTTAGATTAACATCCAGAAAAACAACGTCCACTTTTCTTTCAGCGATCAGATGTTCAATTGTATCTAATTCTGAGGACTTTTTTACAAGTTTCAAATAGGAAGTTCTTTGGATATAGCTTTCCAGTATGTCTATTGCCAGAGGCTCGTCATCTACTATGGCACATCTGTATTGCATCTTATACCGTGGGGTTAAACAATTAGGAATAATAACACCAAGCGAATTATGCTTCTGAAAGAGGCGGTACAGCGCCTGTAGTGGGAAGGGTGGGGAAACTTGATTCCATTCCTACTCTTGATTTATCAGAAGCACGCATATTCTCAATCGTCGAAACATCAGCTTTTGAAATTATTTCTTTCTCTAACATCAACATGAGGCGATTGTTCACAGACATATTAGTTTTCAGCATAAAATAATTTTAAGAATGATTGATGACTAATATCAACCATCGAAGCTCGCCCATAGCCATTAAATGGCATACTTTATTAGACGTAACTACAATTATTTTCGACGAACTGTCCCTATTCCGCCATGTGTTAGTTATTCATCCTCATCATTATAGTTGGCAATGCCAAGTAAACGTTTCAGATCCTGCCGGGATGACTTGGAGATAATAACGGTTTGTCCGTTGACCACTTCTACGGTGTTGCCCATAATGGATTTGATGGACTGTAACCGTATAATGTAAGATTTGTGGATGCGCATAAACTGATCAGCTGGAAGTACATCTTCCATTACTTTCATACGCATGTAGGTAATGATACTTTTGTCTTTGCAAACAATTTTAATATAGTCTTTCATCCCTTCCACATAGTAAATATCATCGAAAAGAATTTTGGTTAACTTATTATTATCCTTTACAAAAAGATGATTAGAAGGGCTAACCTTAGGCTTCACAGGCTCTATATTAATGCTCTGTTGCTGTTGTTGTTGCTGCCGCTGCTGAATATGATTACGGACTTTATTGACTGCTTTCAGAAAACGTTCAAATGAAATCGGCTTTACCAGGTAATCTACCGCATCCAGTTCAAAACCTGCAATGGCATGGTCTTT
>NZ_DATCVJ010000803.1:0-5351 GCF_036566945.1 Chitinophaga sp.
AACCGGCGACATCACCATCTTTCATGCCCCGTACATCCATTTCCACCGTTCCTTCCGAATAAGGGCCCTCTACGCGTTGCGTTAAGGTATTGGTAGCATATTGCAGGGTAGACGCTTTACCGGCTTTCAAACGAAGATAACCCGGGCGTTCGGTCAGCGACCATCTGCTGTTATCGGGATTATGATTCCACTGCCATTGCAGCGCCAGTTCGGGTGAATTGAATTCATCGGAACTGCCGGGAACCATCACCGGACTAGTTTTACCTACCGACGGTTTAGGAAAGGTATCTACGCCCTTGCCGTTTTCCCCTAGCATAGGCCAGCCATCTACCCAGGTAACCGGTTCCAGGTTGGGAACACGGCCTATAGGTCCCCGATCCTGCATGATAATAAACCACCAGGAGCCATCTTTTAACTGCACCATGCCGCCCTGATGCAGCCCGTTGCCCGGATAGGTATGATCGTCATGGATCACGACCTTCGATTCGTAAGGGCCATAGATACTATCTGAACGCAAACATACCTGCCTGCCACGTGTGCCGCCCGTAGATCCAAGGAGGTAATACTTATTATTGATTTTATAGAGATGTGATCCTTCCAGATAAGGGAAGCCGGGATTGTCGTAGATCTTCCGCTGCGGAACTTTTACCGACTTCGCATCACTGTTTAATTCCGTGATATAAAGTGTTTGTTGACCGTGAGCCACATACACTTTGCCATTATCATCAAAAAAGAGACCCGGATCATACAGGTACTCCGGGAAGATGGTTCTTGTCCATGGTCCGCTCACACTTTTAGCGGTACAGATAGAAAAATGCCCTTCCTTTCCTTCCATCCTGGGCGTGCAGAAGCCCACGTAAAAGGTACTGTCGTGATAACGGATCGTGGACGCCCAGGAACCGCTTAGGTACATATCTCCCCCCTTCATATCATAACGGGCATCTTCGTCATACCTCGATACTGCATATCCTGCCATTTTCCAGTTGACCAGATCACTGGAAACTGCAATAGGGCAGCCCGGTACATAATGCATACTGGTGGACACAAAATAGAAGGTATCCTTTACCCGGATAATATCCGGATCGGGCCAATCGCCCCACATGAGCGGATTCCTGAACTGCCCGTTACCCAAATCAGGTGTCCAGCTTTTATTTGTTTGAGAGAAAGTAGTGGTGATGCACAACAATAGCTGTGTAAGTAATACGATCGTTCTTTTCATTGCTCACTGTATTTTGTTTTTCATATAGCGTCGTTCGCCATTCTGCCGGAAGGAGGCGAAGCTACTAATATTTTTTTATCGATTATAAGAACACCCCCGTGTTTTATCAACGGATAATATAACATCAATGGCGGGCAAATTTGAGGTTGTTTGTCCGCGGTAACAATAAGACATTTACGTGTTCCTCTATTTTCTATCGGACACTATTTAGAACAATGCAATGAAAAAAAATAACAGCAAAAGACAGTCACCCGCATTACTGGCTTTACTCTTTTCATCTTTGATGGTGGGGCAGCGCACCATGGCGCAGGATATCAAACTGTCTACAAAGTACGCGGCACTGGTGGTTAACAAAGAAGGTTACATCACCAGTATAAAAGATCGGGCCACCAACAAGGAATATAATCCCACAGGATTGAACTCCCCGCTGCTCGCGTTGGAAAAAGATAAACATACGATGAATCCTTCCGGCGCAAAGTGGCTGAAAAATGAAAAAAAGTTACAACTCACTTACCCCAACGGATCTGTCGCCACTTTAAAGGTAGATGTCAAAGGAGACTATCTCCGTCTGGAAGTGCTGTCCCTGTTGCCGGACAATGGGGTGGACAATGTAGTTTGGGGCCCGTACAAAACAAGCATAAAAAAATATATAGGAGAAATCATTTCGGTAGCAAGAGATGATAATTTTGCGATTGGCATACTGGGGCTGGATGATAACACCACCAGTGGTCTTCCCTGCGATGGTGATATGTCTCAGGCAAGTTATATTATTCATACACCCGACCCGGTAAAATATCCTTTGCCGGCTGATTTGAAGGAAGGACAACGCTTCCGTATCGGAGGAGATGGTAACAACGATGTGGCATTTTACTCACATCCGGAAGAATATTACCGATATATGAACGGAAATGGCGCGCAGCTGGATCCTGCTTATGGCATCTCCATTGCGATGCATGCCCGTAACCGTAAGAAACCAGCTACCATCTTTTACCCGCTTTTCAACGATTTTCCGGGTATTAAGGCGCCCCGGCATATGGAGCTGACGCCGGTAAACGTAGACTATATAGGTTCTTCCATCGCCTTTTACGCCTGCCCGGATTCACTGGGTCTGAAAGTAATAGAAAAGGTGGTGAAGAACGAAGGGCTCCCCTATGTAACCCGCAATGGCAAATGGGTGAAAGACCCGAAGAATTATGAAATTGACATGGCCTGGTCTGGTCCGCACGACAGCCTCGTGTCCTATGCGAATCAATTAGGGTTGAAAGCAGTACAGGATGAAGGAATGGGCGAATATTATGTGAACCCTGCCGACAGATGGGGCGGTACCTCCGTGACGCTTAATAAACAAAAACGTCCGGTTAAAGATTTGACAGACCTCACCAACCAACACGGTATTGCTTACGGACTTCATACCCTCACCGAGTTTGTACAGCCGCATAGCAGCGATGTACATCCGATCCCTAATGAAGGATTATGCACCGTGTTGACCACACAAATCGTACATCCTGTATCAGCACTTGATACCATTATACAGGTAGCCGATACCAGTTACCTGAATGAAAGAGGAGGCTGGGATCAAAACACCGTGAATGCGCTGAGACTCGGGCAGGAGCTGATTGAATACCACGGCGTCACAACTACCAAACCCTACACATTGACCGGCGTTAAAAGAGGCGCCTTCAAAACCAATGCAGCTGCTCATGCCGCCGGGGATAAAATAGCCAAGCTGCAGGTAAACTGCTATTCCGGCTTCATCCCCAATGCACAATTCGGCGATGAATACGCGCGGTTTTACGCACGTTTACTACATGATGGTGGCATGAATTTTATTGACTTTGATGGCTTTGAAAGCTTTACCTATCAGGGCCATGGCCAATATCCTTTCAAGCGGTTTCTTCGTATTATGTTTGGAGATTTGAAGGAAATGGGCGTACCCTACCTGCGGGTAATGGGCTCCTGCGTATTTGAAGGTAACTGGCACTACATGAGTGTTTGTAATGTAGGCGGCGGAAATAATATGTTCGACCCCGTACACAATAAATGGGGAATAGAAGGAAAGGACATCCGTTATTCTTTTAACAGCAATTATTTCCCCTGCACCTTCGGCATTCAGAACATACAGAAGGACTGGAATGTACAGGTGATAGAGAACCTGCAAGCCAAATCCATTGCCTGGGATGCTACCTATATGTTAGGGATCAGCCAGGGAAGTATCGAACACCGAACAGATAAAAAAGAACTGTTCACCACTTTCAGGGCATGGGAAGAAGCCAGGAAGGCCGGCGCTTTTAGCACTCCGCTGAAAGAAGAAATGAAATCAGAAGAAAACAAATATCACCTGGAGCAAAAGGATAAAAATACCTGGTGGATGTATGTGGTGAATACAGATGGCTCTTTAAGGCAGAAAAGAATTCTGAAGCGTACCAGAACAAGTTAGGAGATGGTTCTCGGGATGTTTTAATGTTTAATACCGGGCTTGCCCGGTATAGCTATTGGGCAAGGCTTTTTTACTAAGTAATTGTGTTTATGTCAATAATGAAAATGTCTAAGAAAATCATCTGGTTATCGTGTTTACTCCTCACATCGGGTATACAGTCCAGTTGGGGACAAACCACCAGCTTTAATGATAACTGGCAGTTTAAGGGCGTTGAGTTCATGGATAAAAGCCGGGTGGATTCCTTCCGGAAGCTGGGCGTAAACTGGAGTGACCAGTTTCGCATTGAAAAGGAAAATCAGGGCGGAACGACGCTGTCAGTAAAAGATACATCACTGTCGGCAGTATTGGAAACGGTGGAGAATTTGAAATGGGAAATGGTACGCCTTCCGCATACCGCCTTTCCGGAACCGCTGGTGATTGTAGCGCCCCGCGAAGGAATCGCCTTTTACAGGAAGCGTTTTTTTCTCGACAAAAAATTAGCAGATAAAGATATTAGTATCGAATTCGAAGGCGTGATGCAGGTCAGCGATATATGGGTGAATGGAAAGTATGTGGGGAGAAATGAAGGAGGATATTTACCATTCGTGGTAACACTGTCTGACAGAGCGATCTATGGGCAGGAAAATGAAATAGTGCTGCGGGTAAATAATCAGGCCAACCCGGTAGTCCCACCCGGTAAGCCTGTCCAAAAGCTAGATTTTGTTTATTATTCAGGTATTTACAGGAATGTACTGCTGCATGTGAAAAACCGTCTGCACATCACGAATCCGGTTAATGCAGACAAACAAGCGGGCGGAGGTATTTTTGTTACATATCCCCTTGTTACAAAACAAGAAGCGGTAATGGAAATACAAACGGATGTACAAAACAATGATCAGCAACGGAAGACGTTTGTTATCCGGCAGGAGATTTTCGATCAGCACGGAAAGCGCGTGGCATCGGCTACCGGAGATCCGCTACAATTGGAGCCTGATGGTGAACACGCGTACGTACAATCACTGAAGGTAAATCAACCCTCCTTATGGCATCCCGATCATCCGTCGTTATATACACTCAAATCAAGTATTTTATCTGATGGCGTTTTGATGGATTCCCAGACAACACAAATTGGTATCCGATCATTTGAAATAACAAAAGAGAAAGGATTGCTGATCAACGGGGAACCCTATCGGCTGGTAGGTACCAACCGGCATCAGAACTACCCCTATATAGGAAATGCTTTGTCGGATGAAGCCTCGTACAGAGATGTCTGGCTGATAAAATCAGCTGGATTGAATGCCGTCAGAACAGCCCACTATCCGCAGGGAGCGGCGTTTCTGAATGCCGCCGATAAACTGGGAATATTGATCATCGATTGTATTCCAGGATGGCAGTTTTTCAACAAACATCCATCATTTGAAATGAATGTGATGAAGGATATCCGGCAAATGATCAGAACAGATCGTAATCATCCGTCTGTTCTTTTATGGGAAACAAGTTTGAATGAAACCTATCCTGACTCCGCATTCAGATGCAGACAGGCAGCAGTGGCCCGACAGGAATGGCGGGGGACCGCCAATTTTTTCACCAGCGGAGATTCCTATTTTACAAAAGCTTGCTGGGATGTACCCTACGATGATTGGAACGGTGATCCCGGAGCCAGAAATAACACGACATACACCGACCGGCCATTCCTGATCAGAGAGTACGGAGATT
>NZ_DATCVJ010000804.1:0-1694 GCF_036566945.1 Chitinophaga sp.
AATTATTGCGGCGCAGTATGGTTGCGGTTTTAATATCTAACTTAAAATAACCTTATTCATGATTAAAAGGAATGGGACTTATGGTGTATGAAATATATCATGTTGCTATTGGTCATACTTTTATCTGCCAATGGAAGAGCACAGACTCCCATAAATATTAGGTATTTCGTTCCGCCAATAGTTCCCAAACCTTCTTTGAATATTGAGCACTTAAAGGATTGGGAAGAGGTGACGTTCTTGCAAATTAATGACAACGGAAAATATTGTGGCTATGTCATCAAGCAGAAACAGCCACTTAGTGACATACTAATTTTAGTTGGTACAGGAGGGAAATGGGAGATCAAATCTTCTATTAAAGGATCTTACTCACTCTCGTCTAAAACTGCCAAGGCAGCTTGGATAAATTCACATGATAGTTTATGTATAGTTTCATTGGGTAGATTCGATACTCATTATGTTCCAGGTGTTTTGTCATTTTGGATTAATGATGATTATTTGACTTATCAACCTAAGTATCCGGTGAATGCAGAAACTGTTGTAATTAATCTAAACAAGAATCTGAGCTTGGAGTATGCACCGGGAAAAGGTACCGTAGCAATATGTGGGAAAAAAACGAAAATTATTTTACAAAGAGACGGCGATAAAAATAAGTTATTTCTAAAGTCAAATAGAGCCGAAAGAAAAATATGGGATGGTGAAATTATTAGGAACATTATAAAAGACAATAAAAAAGAGCAAATAGCTTTTATTACAAGCAATGTATCAGATACTATTTGTTATTATAAGCTTGGAATGGATTCGGTTACTTATTTAAATGTGCCACCCGATTCTACTTATATTTTTGGTGGGCTGTCTTATTTTAGTAAAAATGGGGAATACTTGTTCTTGAATTTGGTAGAACGTGTTCCTACTCTGCCCAGAGATAAATCTATTTTGAATGTTTGGAGTTATACAGATAGCAAGTTGCAACCGCAACAAGTATTGGAACAATCTGCAAGACAGTATACAGGAGTTATTCGCCTATCTGACCACCATTTTTTTAGATTAGATAGTGGAAATGATTGGTTGTTTCTGCCCAATATACAAGACTCCGTAGCATTGATACGCCAACAAGAAGTAACCACACCTGCAGATGAGATTGACTGGAATATCCATAGCCAATTTTCATGGTATATTGTTTCAATGAAGAATGAGAGAATAATAAAATTGGAAAGTCTTAAAAAGAATCGGATTGTGCAATTGTCTCCTTCTGGCAAGTATGTAGTTTATTATGACGCTAACGAAGGGGATTATTTTGTTTACGAAACCCAAAATGGACATAGGCGATGTTTGACGAAAGGGATCAACGAAAATTGGTTAAAAGAAAGTGATGATGCTAGCTATGGACAGTACATTGCCGCCTGGGGTGAGGATGATACTTTCGTACTGCTTAATGGAATAAGAGATATTTGGCAAATCGATCCTAAAGGATTGATATCACCTGTTAACTTAACAAGAGGATATGGAAGTATACATAATGTTGTTTTCTTTTTGGCACTGGATGAGTATACGCATAGACCGATTTTAAAACATGAATCGCTCCTGTTGAGTGCCTTTAATTTAGATACCAAAGAAAATGGTTTTTATAGGACAGTAACGGGTAAAAAACGAGGGCTTGATTCATTAAGCATGGGATCTTATGTATATGATATTAA
>NZ_DATCVJ010000805.1:0-11881 GCF_036566945.1 Chitinophaga sp.
TAAAAAACAATTCCTGGAAACGGATAAATACTTCCGATGTTGTTTTACTTACGATCAGCTGGTTCCGGGATTCTACTTGTCCTTCCGGCGTTTCCCGATAGAAGATCCCGGGTTGATCTGGTTGTACCAGTTTACCGAGTAAAGCCACCGGATCTTTTGTCCACTGTAGAAATTCACCACTGTAAGTAAACACTTTCGCCTGCCACACGGTAATATCATCGACTTTTAGATCCCGGGTTTTAAAACGGATAAATGGCGGCGTATGATCATTTACCGGAAGGATAGCAGGGAACTCAGGATGCAGCCAGATAACGATGCGCTGAATCCATGCGATCATCCCTTGTTTCTTCACCATTTCGGGGCTCGTGATGTTATTAACCACACTGCCGGGCACCACTGCCACTACCCTGTTATACTCGCTGAACTGGGCATCTGGTTCGATACCAGACTGCTTTGCAGCCCTCACCGCCGAAGAAAATTCATTTTGAATTTTATTGAGCAGTTCATCCGGCATACCGGTGTTGTTGTAAGTTCCAACAGTATCGGCTACGGTGCCGTCGTATATATTTAATTTTATCAGGCCTTTTTCTGTTGCAATTTCCAGCTGAAAATTATCCAGCAAACTTACGATGTCGATCCCATTACACAGGAATTCCATGGAGATCATCCGGTCGAAACCCTTGGCCATCCAGAGTTCTGTACTACTTACACTAAAGCCGGCATAGGCTTGCAGTTGTTCGAGTTTTTTAGCGAGTTTAATTTGCTCTTTGATTACCGTTACCGGGCGCATGTCATACAGGTCCAGCAGGCCCTGAATTTTCCGGTTTTGGTACATCAGTCTGTCGTATACCGCTTCTCCTGAAAGTGCGCGCCAGGCTTTGGTTCCTGCCGGCCACTCTTCTTCCAAACCATCTCTTTTATCGGCAGCAGGCAGGGCGTAGGCTCGTTTAATGGGTATCCCGTTTTGTAGCTCATCTCTCATATACAGGTTCTGACGTTCCACCAGTTTTACGGGCGAAATCACCAGTTCATCTGTTAATGCATAGCTCATCGGCAATCCGTTGCTATCTGCGCCGGCTTTGAGTGCTGTACCAGCGGCAATGAGATGTGGCGGCAGTTTGAGTGCCAGTTCAAATACGACATGTACTTTATCGGGTACCAGTTGACGTTTTTCTAACCGCAGCACATCGTGGTAGTAGAACAGTAAATGTTTTTCTACCTGGCTGTTCAATTCATCCTGCAGGTGTTTGAAGAGGTGCAGGAAAGTGATGAACAGGGCAATATGCGGTTCATGGTTATGTCGGGAACGGAGGGAGCTTTGAAATGCTTTTCTTACTTTTTCCAGTATGATGGATAAGGCTTTGTAGAACTGTAGAAAGAGGCTCCACAATTCATCCATGTATTCATAGGGCAATACGAAATCGATACATTCGAAAGCGGCTTTGTCTTTCAGCCCCCATGGCGCTGCGCAGCCGACGGTGCCGATGAAACCATCGTATAATTGAATCGCATTGGGATCGATCGCCTTGTGAAATTGTATGAGTCGGTACAAAGGGTCCTGCAGCATGCTGCTGATGATATTGAGGATATCCTGTTTCAGCGGATGATCCACCGGAATTTTCTGGCAGATATGCAGCACCGTGAGGGCGAGACCGTAGATTCCACATTCCGTGCTTTTAATCATCTCCTCCATAATAGCAGCAGATGAGGCTTCACCGGGTTTGGCGGTACCCATGTCTTCCTGTTTCCTGCGGCGGCGGTACAATATTTCCTTTGAGCGGAAAGCGGTGCGGGGGCTATCCAGATCTGTAGCAGCGAGAATGGCTAACAGGCTGGTGGTATCAGATTCCCAGAAGGGCAGCCAGTCGCCGGCTTCCTGATTATCAGGTCCCCAGTGGCGTACATGAGTAGATAACCCTCCTGAAAAGGCTATCAGTTCTTCGATCGCGCGATCATCGAGTTTAAGCTGATCGGGCATAAGGCTGATCAGCAGTCTGTCGCGTTGCTGTGTGCCTCCATGTACCAATGGATGGCGTAATGTGTTGCAGTGTAGTATCATAACTCCACGTTTGTTCCCTCTTGTTTATAAAATGGGTATACGATGCTAAACCTGTTATTGGTGGTGCGCACTACATAATCCATGAGGATTTCCAGCGTCCCTTCCAGTTCTGTGGGGGCAATCACAAGCGATATTATTTTTATACGCGCTTCGTATTTTGCCACATTTTTGCGGATCAGGTCTTCCAGGTAAGTAAGAAAAGTGACGTTCAGGGCGGTGAATACATAGTCTTCCGGATTACAGCCGAAGTCTGGTTGCAATACGCGTTCACGCACGCTGGTGCTAAATAGTATTTTCAGGCTCTGGTCAATATCTTCTTCATATTGTGCCATGGCGATTTTGCCGTTGCTGCGGTCAAATGACGGCGGAAATGCCCAGCCTTTGCCGAGAAAGGCTTTCTGTTCATTTTGCGGATTTAAGAATAAATATTCCATGATGTTATTTTTATCCTCCTATGAATACGTTGGGTGATCCTGTTTGAATCATGCCTCCCGGCATATGGGTGGTTTCGTCCAGTTGTCTTGCTGCAGCCTGGCTGCCGAAGAACACCGAGGAAGAACCGCTTTTGATCATATTGCCCGGCTCTACGCACATGCACATATCATTTTGCACGGCAGCAGCCAGCTGGTTTATAAACACCCTGGCTGTGCCGGCGGCCATCACCTGACCGGGGCCGTGTGGTGTGTTTGGCGGCGACGATAGTGGTTTCGGACAGATGTGCAGGTCCGTATTCCGTGCAGCTGGTTTACCTGGCATAATGCATTAGTTTAAATCGATTCGTGTACCATTTATTTTTATGCCCTGCGCCGACAACTCAATGGAAGTACTTGCATCCAGTGTAATACTGATTTTCTGTCCGCTTCCATCCAGCTCTATTTTAGGGCTGTTATTGTCTCCGGCGCTGAGTAGAATTTTCTTGTTGTCATCGTCAAAAATGAATTGCATGCCACTTTGGGAGATCAATCCTTTTTTGGCATTCTGGTCGCTGGCGGGCAGTTGTTGCGGCGCCACATTTTTGTCGCTGTGTACTGCGCCCAGTACCACGGCATCATTGGGATCGTTGTTGATGAATCCCACAATGACCTCATCTCCTATTTCCGGTCTGAAAATAAATCCGCGCTGATTGCCGGCGTAGATGTTCACCATTCTTGCCCAGATGCCCTCGGCATCGGTGCCGTTTGGATTTTTTGCTACAAAAGGTAAGCGCACCTGTATGCGGTAGTCGCCACTGCGACTGTCGCCTTCTATTTTAGATACCACGCCTGCATGCAGGCCGCGGATACCGCTTACAAGGCCCGCAGCGTCCGGGGCGGCAGGTTCCATATTATCTGCCGCAAAATTTTTATTCCATCCAAATTGTATATCTGTTTTCCAGGTGCCATTGATTACCTGGTGTACTACTCCTGTAATGAGATGGGTACCGTTAAACCGATCCCCTACTCCGTTTACTTCCAGGGTGTCGCCGGGTTGTACTTTCACACCATTAACGGCAGCGCGGCCTTTTACGTGCGACAATGTGCCGCGTTGTTGTTTGGCGGTTGCCCATGCGTTGAGTTCCTGGGTATCCATGTCGCCGCCATGATAGAGTTGTACAGGATTATCTTTATACAGCACATCCGGGAAATCGCGTTGTGCGCCACCACCGGTCAACGCGCCGGCTGCAGCGGATAGTAGACCACCGGCTGGACTGCTGTCGGCGCCGGCAGATTCTTCTGCTACCTCCTGCCGGGTATAGTCCCAGGTACTTCCTTTTACAGAAGGGTAATGATCACGGGCATCCAGTTCTGATTCAAATTCCAGGATAGGAATACCTTTGTTGCCGATGCCAAACTGTACCTGCAGGTCGGGCGTTGCTTTAATAGCGGGTTTCTTCATGTGCAGGGTGCCTTCGTCCAAATGCAGACAAAGCCCGTTGGCATCTGCGCGCAGCAGCATAAAGTCCCAGTCGGTGACATTGTATTGTACCAGTTCCTTGTGGGTGTAGCCGGGGCTTTCTATGGTACCGGGTGTGACGGCGGGATAACTGTTGAGGATATCCTGCACCAGGTCTTTATCAGAAACATTATAAAAGTAGCGGCTCTTACGTGCTACGGTCGCTTTCACGGCAGCATCCCGGCATTCTATCTCCAGCCGGAAATAGCGGTCCTGCTGCACTTTCACAGCATGCCGGATGATAATACCTTTGAAAATTGTTTCTTCTTTCTGCTCATATCCCAGCAAAATTTCCACTGTTTTTCCGGGAGAAAAAAAGTCCTGGTTACTTTTGGCAAACTCCTGTTTTTCCACGGAGCCATCGGCAAATACGAGTCTGGCCCAGGGGATGCGGTTAAATTCCAGTCCTACTGAAAGCGATACCAGCCCACCCGGAGACATCGTCACTTCTTTACCGTCGGCCCTAACGGTAACGGCTACGTTGTGTGTTTCCCTGTTCTGCGTTTCCGCTGTTTGTGGCAGCATCATTTTTTCGTGGTTTTATCGATGGGAGGAAGAATCAGTTGTGTGCCGGGCTGCAGATTTCTGAAGTTGGTCAGCTTATTGGCTTTCGCTACTTCCAGGTAATACTTTTCATCTTCGTACACATCATCACAGATGCGGAGAATATTTTCTCCGGCTACCACCATATGATGACGGCTCAGATCCGGCGATAATAACGACAGCAACGCCATACTATCTTTAAAAGGTGTATGGGCTTTAATTTTCAGCGTTATTTCCGCACGGAGGGGAATACCATCCGGACTAAAAAGATTGTAGTTGATGCCCATATTCAGGAGTAAACCCATGAATACCAGTGTTCCGTATTGTACCAGCAGGAAAGGAGGGCGATGGCTTTCGTCTTTGAAGTCATATACAGCAGCCTGCAACTGTGCTACTCTTACCGGAACGTAGGCGCCCTGTGCCTCTGCGGGTAATGCATTCATGAGGCTGCCTATCAGATCTGCGGATGGCATAGTGCTTGGGGCCACTACGCCGGTGCCGTCCAGGATAAATCGGAGTTCCAGTTCTTCCGGATCTGATTTATTGAACTGTAGTTCAGTGCCGGCGGCTCCTTTAGTATCGGGTTCATTGTACTTAATACTAAAGTTCCTGCTGATGGATTCCGGGTTGATCTGCACTTCGAAAATTTTGGTCGTCAGGGTAGCTACAACGGTGCTGGCAGACAGACTACCCAGGTCGCCCAGTCCGCCTTTGCCGGCGCTATCAGGTCCCGGCAATGAAACGATGCGTAATTTGGTAATTGATCCGTCCATGTCAGCGATCTTTTTGTCGTTCTAAAATCTCCATCACCTGTTGTACTGCCTCTTCGATGATGCGTACCTTCACGTCTTCCGAAATTCCCGCAGACGGCGCTGCCATTGGGTTAGCGCCGGCATTGGTATTGGTGGCGGTTACATTGGCTTTCACCAGCAGTTCCCTGATAATAATGGGCATGATGAAAATGATTTAAGAAGATTTAGTGAAATAATTATAGTTGATCTGTATCGTTTCTACGGCGATGTCGCTGTTTTGCGCATTGAGTCCACTGATTTCCCATTTGGTGGGATAAGCGTTTACCAGATGCCAGGCCATGAGTGGCTTAGGACTTCCCTGTGATCCGCCTTCCACATCGAGCAGGAATATGTGCAAACTTTTGGGCGAAAAACTAAAATCTTCAATGGCTTTGCGACACCACTCTACCAGCGGTGAACTGATTTTCAGTCCACGTTTCAGCACCAGCGGCTCCGCGCGTGCAGGCAGCGGGAGCTGGTGCGTAAAACGGTTTTCGCCTGCTTCCTTCACGGATTGTGTTTCCATGCTCATGGAAAGCCCGGACAGCTCCTGAAATTCCGAATCGCTGTCAGGCATACCATCAATCACAACTTTGAAGTAAAAACCCGCTGGCGGATAATTATTTCCAATTACCGGCATACTATTTATTTATATTCAACTGTCAAATCTTCAATCGCCAGTTCCAGTGTTTCCACGGCTACTTCATTGGCATCTGCTTTCATATCGGTGAAAGCTACTTTCACCGGAAAAGCATTTGTCAATGTCCAGGCTACCACGGGATTGCCTTCCTCATCGTTGAGGGTGATCACGATGTTTTTGCGGTAGTCTACTCTCTTGCGTACCGATCCTGGTTTTCCACCATCGCCGATCCAGCTGAAGAATTCCGCGTTGGCATCTTTGAATCCCTGAATGAGTCCTTTTTTAAGGGTTACGTTAGCGAACTTGCGCAGCCCCGGCATTTTGATCTTGGAGAAATTAGGATCATTGCCATGTCTGTATTCTATCAGGTCTACCTGGTAATCCAGTCCGCTCACTTCTGTGAAGCCGATCTGATCTACACTATTAAATTCCTGCTCCGGGCGGGACACCTTGAAATAGAATTTGGGGAAAGGATAACTCTTTGCCATTTGCTATAAAAGTTTAAATGCTTTTAAAAATGTACTGTTAAGATTCCACCAGTTCGAACTTGTGTTCGTACTGCAACACGATGAATTCTGCGGGTCTTGCTACCGCTACTTTAATGAAGATGCGCATGATGCCATTGAGTACATCGTCATCGCTCATCGATTCCGGTGCGCTGCAAATCACTTCGTATGCATCGGAGGGGGTGTTGCCATAAAGACCGCCAGCTTTCCAGAGCCTGTTGAGGAAGCTCTTGATCATAGCGCGTACTTTGATCCAGGTTTGTTCGGTATTGGGTTCGAATACAAAATCCTGCATGGCGATACCGATAGAATCTTCTATGAAACAGAAAGTGCGGCGCACATTCACGTATCTCCATTCGAGGTCGTTGCCGGCGAGTGTTCTGGCACCGTATACCAACAGGCCGCGGCCGGGATAGGTACGGATCGCATTAATGGCTTTACCATTGGATGGCGCATTTAAATTAGCATGCAGATCGTCATCAATATCCAATGCGGGTCTGATGCCACCAAAAACACTCACATTAGCGGGTGCTTTCCATACGCCTGCATTGGCATCTGTGCGTACATAAATACCAGCGATGGCGCCGCAGGGAGGCAGTGTTACCGCTAAATTGGAGATAGCGTCTTTGATTTTACCGTAGATGAGGTTGTTCGCATCTTTGATCACATCCATACTGAAGTTGGTGAGTGGAATGCTTACACCATTTCCGAGGGCTTTCACGGCGGCTTTCAACGCAGCGAGCGTACTGTCCAGCGTTCCTTTTGTGGTGGTTACGGCGGTATTGGCGGTATCCAGTGCCGTTTGCAAAGTAGTGAGTGCGGTATTTAATATGGTTTGCGGAGCTGCAGCGGGTTTATCTATATCCGTTGCCACGCCGGTTGGCAGCGGATTCCCGGAGTCTGTTGCAATCTTTTTCAGTTGTACTACCAGGTCTGCGTCAGTGGCAGCAGGCGTAGCTGTTTTATATGCATCCAGGGTTGTTTTCAGGTAGGTAAGTACTTTTTTATCTGCTGTCAGTCCGGCTACTTTCGCCACCGCAGCAGGATAAGCACCTGCGGCAGTGAGATAGGCTGCTGCTTTGGCTTTGAGGTCAGAAACAGTATTTGTATCGCCGGGAATAGACTGTATATGGGTTTTCACCACTACATCCGCTTCTGCGTAGTTATAGCTGAAGATCGTTTTGATGTAAGGATAGTAAGCCATCCCGTATTTCTTATACTCAATATCGTTCGGCATATTGGTTTGGAAGCCGTTTTCGATAGCGGTGAGGTCATCGCCGTTTACATCATGCAGATCGATCACCGTTACCCGGTCTTTCATCTTGCTGCAATGTTGTAAGGCCACTTCGATCACTCCTTTGTATTCGGTTTCGTTGAGAGAGGTACCGTCGGGGAAAACGAGGATCGTTATTTCCTGCACTTTGGTCAGTAAAGCGATCGCGTTTTTGATATCATCCGGAGCGGGATCGCTGTCATATCCGCCCACAGACAGGATATAGCATGGGCCGCCGCCGTTGGCATAATAAAACAACAGCGAATGATACATTTTGAATGTAAAGTCTGCCGGCTCTGTCACCTTTACTTCCGGCTGTCCGGAGCTTTCATCGATAGTGACATCGATGTGCTGTAGCGGAGCGCTCCCGAACAAGTCTTCATATTCTTTCATCGACTTGATCCTGGTGGGTTTTCCGTGCAGGTCGTCCCCTTTCTTCACCGCTTTCTCCGTATAGCCAATGAAAACCGGTACGGCGCTGGGGATCACGCCCACCGTTGGAGGAAGGGTAGCAATTTCCTGGGTGTAGACGCCAGGCATTCTTAAATCTAGCAAGGCTGCCATGTTATTTGCATTTAGAGTTTATAAATGATAGTTGTATTTTTCATGCTTCTATCCGGAATAGCGAGATGTCCTACTTCCACGCCCGGATCTTTATTTAATTTTACGATGGGCTGTTCTCCATCTGCCAATACAATCGCATCAGCTGATTCGAAGAGGTATACAGCTTTTATTTTTCCATCGGCTTTGAGACCATTGATAAAAATGTTTTCCGCGGGAGTAGGTGCTCGTTTCACGATGCCCATACTGTTTGGGTAGCGGGAGGTTCCGGAAACACTGTAAACGATGGTGAGTTTGGTAGGATCTACCGTAGCGCCGCCGCGATCCACGGGCTCTATCAGGTAATATTGCCATTTGGAAGAACGGGCGCCCAGCGCGAGTGTAAAGCCCAGGTTATCATCACCGGGTTTTAGTTGCAGGTGCAGCACTGCCCAGTTGTTGCTTTGCTTCAATAATTCATCACTCAGCACCATTTTCAGGTTAGCTGTTCCGCCACCTGTCAGTGCTTTTTCCAACAGGTAAAGACCAGGCTTTTGCACCGATATTTTCACGGCACCACTTAATTTATCTACTGCCTCCGTAACTACGGGTACCCATCCGCCAGCTATGGCAGCAGGGCGTTTCAGTGTAACAGCATCCACGGTACCAGCCGGAAAATTGAGCATGGTTTGCTGTGCCGCCATGTCGGGTAATTCGTTAGCGGCGGTCAGCGTCAACTGTTGCTGATAGGTACCATCTTCTTTGAGATTGGAAAACCAATACCTCCCTTTTCCAAAGCTGTTGGTAATATTGAGCAGGTCTGTTTTTATTTGTACGCCGAAGAACAGATCCACGACGGTATCCAGTGGTACAAAAGGATCGCCACCTTCATCGCGTCTGCCATAGATGCGCAGGTTGCCATCTGTTTGGCGGAATATCATGCCATAGGTATCCATGACGGCCAAGGTGGAAGGCAGCGGTGTAAACACTGCATCTGTTGCATGGTGGTTGCTGTAAAACTCATGCTTTACTTCGAGGGAAACCAGTGGGGTGTATTTGACGTGTAACATTATTTAAACAGTTTCATCTCCATGGATATCCGTGATCAGTGAACCACTTATAGGTGGTGCCTGCTGGAACATTAATACGCGTGCTTTATAGATAACGGAGGGCAGGTATCGGCCGCCCATTACCGTCCAGAGATTGTTGAGGTTTTCGAAACCGAGGTTATGCAAATGCAGTACGGCTTCCTGTGCTTCGTCGTTCACGGGAATGACGAGGCGACGGGTAGACTGGAAACAGCTGATCACCTGGCTGATGGCCTGCATGCTGGTCACATAGGTATCGTACTTCGCAGAAAAAAGCAGGAATGCATTAATGTATACGGCACTTTTCTCTCTGACAAAAGATGATCCTATTTCGCGGAGCGGATAATTATTTCTCATGGCATTTTCTTCTTCCACAGATACCAGTGTGAGGATCACTTTATCATGGAACAATTCTTCACCGCCACCTTCAGCGCCTTTGTCGTGAATGGATACGTCTCCAATCACACATTCGAAGAGATCACCGGGGCCACCTTTCGATCGCAGACTAAAATAGAGATTTAGCTTTGCTATCATCTCTGTAAGCAATAGATCAATCATAACATATGTCGATTTTTGGGGTCACAAATTTTCATACGCCTGGTGGCACCTATAGGAAAGGCGCACTACGCGAAAGCATAATGAATATTTGTAAAACTGTACAGTATGCACTACACAGAATATAACGGCTAAGCACAGTGAACCACAGCTGCAACGCGGCAAAGCGGCAATTAATTCAACTGTGACAAATAATAACTTCTTTTCAGAAGTCAGCTAAATTGACGTGATCATTTTTAACGTGATTTTTTGGGAGTTACCATTAAAAAAATCTAAATCGCTGATACATTGGGGTCTTGGGGTACTGAATATTTCCAGACATGAAACTAGACAAAATAAATTAAAATACAAAATCAGTTAAATTTTTTTTTATTATAGCAGACGTTGGAAGTCAGGATTCCTTTTGAAATTAACTGCTAACAAATGCAGTATGGTAGCGGGTATCATCTCCCTGATAAAAAATAAAAAATGGTAGCGTGGGAAAAGTACGCAAGGGATAAATTGCGGGAAAACCCTGATGACTCCTTTTACTACCGCCACCCATCAGCAGTGAAATTATGCCAATAGGTGACCACGAAAAAGAGGTACCGTTATTTTACCGGCACGGCTTCGTGTAAGGCAGCTACCAGTTCTTCCGCACTGTCCGGCACCTTTTGGATGATACCGTCTTTGAGAATCATGTGTGTAGGGAAAACATCTACTTTGGCTTCATCCAACACATAGGCCTCCGGCACGGGAATGGTAGCATACAGGAAGCGTGTTTTTTGCAGGAAAGAACGCAGTTGGACTTTTGTGTCAAATGCCATACTTAAAAAAAGTACGTCTTTATGATTGCGGTATTCCTCCACCAGCTCATTTAGCCTGGGCATTTCTGCTACACAGGCGCCACAACGGATAAACCAGAATTTGAGCACGACTGTCTTTCCTTTTAATGTTTCCTTATTATAGACAGCATCATTGACGTCTGAAAAATTAATGGCGGGAAATGCGGTGCCTTCTCTCTTATAATGTTTATTGTATACATCTCCATAATATCTTACCACATTGTGCACATCCCGGCTGCTGGTATCCGGCAACTTATACAGCTGATAGCTTGCTTTCGTATCGGCGGCCAGTCTTACCGGCACGTAATCACCAGTAGCAAATGCTTCCAGGAATGTGGCTCTGCTAATGGGTTTCATGGCCGTATCAAAGGCGGTATAATCAACGGCCAGGTTCAGGAGGTCCTGTTTGTAGCTCATAAAGGCAGGGCTGCTGGCTATAATTTTTCCCGGGGCTCTCATGGGGCCTCCTGCTTTTGTTTCCTGAGAACCGGTGTGCGCGGAACAGGCAGACAGTATTAACAGGGCGGATAATCCAAAACGGGTGTATAACGTGGGCATGTTTACTATTTTAGTCAACACAAGATATTTATCACGATCGCTGATCCTGTATAATAATAAGAAATTAAAATCATTTATGCTATTCATCCCATTGTCCTACCTTCGCTCCTTATTATTTTTCATATGCCTGTTCAAGCGCTTATTGATTATTTTACCACCATCACGCCATTATCTGCCGAGGCACAGATAGCGTTAAAGAGTTGTTTATACCTGGAACATTATCCTAAAAAAACAGTTATACAACAACAAAACCGGCCGGCACAGCATATTTTCATTGTTCACAAAGGATTGGTACGTGCTTATTATACGCATAACGGAAAGGAAGTGACCTCTTCTTTTGGCACGCCCCGCTGTGTGGTTTGTGCCATGGGAAGCCTGTTATCTAATGAACCGGCCTTTTATGGCATAGAAACACTGGAAGACAGTGAGCTGTTCTTTATTGAATTTGCGGCATTGGAAGCGTTGTATGATGCGCATCATGAACTGGAGAGATTAGGTCGCATCATGATTACCCAGTACTACCTGGATCAGGAAAAAGAACTCAAAGCCATCAGATTACAGTCTTCCGAGCA
>NZ_DATCVJ010000806.1:0-6224 GCF_036566945.1 Chitinophaga sp.
CACTACCCCGGCGTTAGTGAACAGTACCACCTATTACGTTACGGCCAGCAGTAACCTGGTTTGTGAAAATGAACCCGGAACCGCGAAGCCAGTAACAGTAACGCTGCTCCGCAACAGCACTACAGCAGCGGTAACGGCGGAAGGCCTAACCATCTGCGCGGGGACAACCGGTACGGTCGTGGCTTCATCCAATATCACCAACCCGGTATACAATTGGTACAGCGATGCCGCCAGAACGAACCTGCTCTTCACTGGCCCGGCTTTCACGACACCGCCGCTGGCTATTACCACTCAATACTTTTTGACTGTGAACGGAGATGGCATCTGCGAAGGTCCTGCCACTGCGCAGAGTGTGCCTGCCACTGTTACGGTGACCGTGAACAGGCATGCGGTGGCTTCAGATATTACCGCTGCAAACCAATCTGGCTGCGCAGGAAGCGCCGTGACCATGACGGCCAGCTCTTCTGTTTCGAACCCTGTATTCACCTGGTATACTGACGCAGAACTGAACCAACCCATTGCGGCGGGAGCAAGCTTTACCACACCTGCACTCTCCACATCAGCTACTTATTATGTAACTGTAAACGGTTCAGATGTCTGCGAAAACTTCCCGCCGAATGGCAAGGCAGTAAATATCGCGATTTCCAGGAAGGCTGTGGCCAGTGATATCAGCGTTAAGGATACTGTGATTTGTTCCGGCAGCACTGTGCAGATCATCGCATCCAGCAACATTGCAAGCCCGGTATTTCACTGGTATGCAGACCCCTCTCACAGTCAGTTGCTGTTCACCGGCGCAAGTTACACCACGCCCGCTCTAAGCGCTTCCGCTACCTATTACATCACCGTTTCGGGAACGGGGGTTTGTGAGAATGATCCCGGTACATCGAAGGTGGTAACGGTAACGGTACAACGTAATAGCGTGACCGCAGATGCGACGGTGGCCGGCATGACGATCTGCGCCGGGGAAACCGCCACCCTCGTGGCAAATAGCCAGTTGAGCAACCCGATATTCAATTGGTATAGCGATGCAAACCGGACCAACCGGATCTTTACAGGCCCTGTATTCACGACACCGCCCCTGGCAGCCACTACAAATTATTACGTGGCGGTAAGCGGAAACGGCGTTTGTGAAGGTAGTTCAACCATTCCGCTGTCCGTTACAGTGGCCGTGAACCGTCATGCACTGGCAACGGATATTACCACTGCGGACCAGTCCATATGCGAAGGTAATGCCGTGACCATGTCGGCCAGTTCCAACATTACTAATCCCGTATTCACCTGGTATACAGACGCCGGGTTGAATAATCCGGTAGCTGCCGGTGCAAGTTTCACCACATCATCTCTTTCTGCTCCGGCTACGTATTATGTCACTGTGAATGGCACGGACGCGTGTGAAAACTTCCCACCGGAAGCAAAACCAGTCAATATCATCGTTTCGCGGAAAGCGGTAGCGGCGGACATTATCATCAGGGATACCGTGATATGCGCCGGCAGCACTGTGCAGCTTAACGCTTCCAGCGGCATCGGAAACCCGGTATTTAAATGGTATGCGGACCCAGGGCGCACGCAGCTGGTGTTTACTGGTGCAAGCTTTACCACCCCGGCTTTGAGTACATCCGTAACCTACTATATAAACGTTTCCGGCGACGGTGTTTGTGTGAACGATCCCGGCAATGAGCAGCAGGTAACGGTAACTGTGAACAGAAATGCAACCGCTGCAGACATTATTGTAGCGCCACGTTCTGTCTGTGAAGGAGATGTTACCACATTGCTGGCCACCAGCAATACGATTGCGCAACCGGTATTCAACTGGTACGCCGATGCAGGGCTCAGCCGGTTGTTGTTTACCGGTGAAGCCTTCCAGACGCCTGTTCTTACCGCCACTACCACTTACTATCTTACAGTGGCTGGCAACGACGTCTGCGTAAGCAATAAAGCCAATGCGCAGCAGGTTACTGTAACTGTCAACCGTTTTGGTATATCAACAGATATCAATGTGGCAGACACCTCTTTTTGCGAAGGTGGAATTGCAACACTGCGTGCTTCCAGCAGTGTGCCCGGCGCCATTTTCAAATGGTACCGCGATACAGCACTGACCTCGCTGGCGGGAACCGGCGTCACGCTTGTAACGCCAGCCCTGAATACGACTACGGAGTACTTTGTGACCATCAATGCGCCAAATGTTTGCGAAAATCTTCCTGGTGCAGGTAAACCGGTAAAGGTTACCGTTAATCGTTTTGCGGTGTCCGCGGATATTATCCTGAAAGATACCACTGTGTGCCCGGGCAGCCGCACCACGCTTACTGCCTCCAGCACACTGGCCAATCCGGTATTTACATGGTATGCCGATCCCGAGCTGACACGACCACTGTTCACCGGCGCGGCTTTCACTACGCCCCCGTTGTATAACATTACCAGTTATTATGTGTCAGTGGCTGCCACAGGGATATGCGGCAATAAACCCGGCGGCGCCAGAACTGTCAGGATTGCTGTTAAGCGGAGCAGTACGCGTGAAGACCTTGCGGCTACAGACCGCATTGTCTGCGCAGGCAACACAGCAACGCTCATTGCGACCGTTCCTGCAAGACTGCGGGGTACCACCATCTTCCGCTGGTATGCGGACGAAGGGCTTACCACCTTGCTGGCAACAGGCAATATATTTACTACTCCTTCATTACAGCAGACTACACATTATTATGTCACTATGCAGAACGATGTGCTCTGTGAGAACACACCTGGCAATGCCAGGGAAGCGATTGTGAAAGTCTTTCGCGTTGCCGCAGCCACCGATATTGTTGGTAACGATGCGTTGATCTGTGATGGAAACAACGTATTGCTCAGTGTAACAGCGCCTGCTGTAAATACGCCGGCATTCAACTGGTACGCGGACTCCGACCTTACGCAATTGCTGGATTACGGGCCAACTTTTGCGACGCCTGCTGTTACGGGCAATAAGACTTATTATGTAACTGTGACAGGAGATAGCGTATGCGCTAATCCCGCCGGTGCTGCAAAGGCCATTAATGTAAAAGTATCCAGGAACGCCACTGGTGCTGATATTGCCGTAAACAGCGCCAGCATTTGCCAGGGAGGCACTGCCGCGCTTAACGCCAACAGCACAGTATCCGGCGCCACCTTCAATTGGTATGCCGATCCTGCCCTTACACAAAAACTGGCTACAGGTCCGGCCTTTACGACCCCGGTACTCACTACCTCCACCAATTATTACGTGACTGTCCGGGGAACAGGTGTTTGTGAAAATAGCCCGTTGACTGCAAAACAGGTATTCGTTAATGTGAATTATAAAGCTATAGCAGCGGACATTACTGTAAAGGATACCAGCACCTGCGAGGGATCTCCGGTAACTATTATCGCTACTTCACGGCTCACGGAATTTGCAAGGCTCAGCAGTCCGCTGATTTATAACTGGTATGCCGATGCGGGGCTGACAAATAAGCTGTACACGGGCGCAACATTTACCACCCCGTCCATTACCGCGGCCACCACCTATTATGTGACCGTGAGCAACAGTACCATATGCGAAAATGTAGCAAATGATGCACAGGCGGTCACCATAAGTGTCAGTGCCGGCCCGGCTGCACCCGTGCTCAATGTACCTGCACAGGAAGCCGTATGGTCGGGCTCCAACCTGACGCTTACAGCCACATCGGCAGGCGCCAATGCTTTCACCTGGTACAAGAACAATATGGTGATCGGCGGTGTAACCGGCAACACACTCAACTTAACCAATATTAGTGTGGCAGATGCAGCCCTGTACGAGGTGAGCGCATCTTACCCGGTTGGATGCAGTGTTAGCGCAAAGGCGTCATTCAGGTTGGATGTGAAAGATTTTACTACGTGGAAAGAAGTAAGGGATGCGAGTGGAGATAACAGCGCCCAGCCGGGTGAGGTGATTACCTACACCATTTATGTGCGTAACAACGGTACTGTGCCGCTGGTTGATGTGAGCATCAGTGATCCCATTCCCGCCAACACCAGTTACGTAACAGGCAGTGGTGGCACATTCACCGGCGACAATGTGCAGTTCGGATTCAGCAGCCTTTCAGTTGGCAGCACCCAGCAGGCGGGCTTCCAGGTGATAGTGAAAAACAGCACCACAGGAATATCTTCCATCAACAACATGGCATTTGTAACAATAGACACGGTGATCAATAAAACCGGCAATACGCCCAGCGATCCACCGGGTGGTGATACCACGAAGATACCGTTTGACGGCGGCGGAAGGCTGGTGTTCATCCCTAATGTGATCACACCAAATGGGGACGGCCGCAACGATAAACTAGTGATCAAAGGATTGGAGAATTACCCGGCTTCTTCTATTGCCATCTATAATCGGTGGGGCAACGAGGTGTATTATAGCTCCAGCTACCACAACGAATGGGATGGTAATGGGCTTACAGAATCAACTTATTACTACGTACTGAAACTACGCCTCCCCGAGGGCACCAAAACCTACACGGGATGGATTCAATTAATCAGATAAAAACAGCTGATATGAACTATAAAACGCTGATGTGTGTATTATGGGGCTTGTTGTACCTGTTACCTGCAGAAGCCCAGCAGGAAGTGCAATTCAGCCAGTACATTTTCAATATGCTGAATCTGAATCCGGCTTACGCCGGCTATCGGGGTGGCACAAGTCTCAATATGATCCACCGCAGGCAATGGAGAGGAATAAACGGCGCACCGGTCACCACGGGTGCTTCGATAGACGGGCTGACCAATGCGAGGGAAGAACGGCTTGCACTGAGCGGAAATTTTATGCTCGATGAAATGGGGGCGCAAAAGACTATTACAGCAGCGATAGGCGCTACCTACCGTATACCGCTGGACGAAGAAGGCGCTAAGCGGCTTTGTTTCGGTATTACCGGTGGCATTCTACAATACCAGCTGGATGGCTCTGTACTGGAATACGTGGACGATTACGACGAGCGTATCCCCGTGGGCAGGCCCACCCACATAGAACCGGATGCAACCTTCGGCGTACTGTTCTATACGCCGAAATATTACATTACCGCATCTGTCAACAACCTGCTTCAGGCTACCGGCATGAAGGCATATAACTGGGACGGCAAGCTCTTTACCAGCATCGTCAGGGAACCGCACCTTTACGTGGGGGCGGGAACGGTCTTTAATGTGGGAGAACATCTCAAATTAAAGCCTTCTTTTCTGTGGAAAGAGGATTTTAAAGGTCCGTCTAATATTGATCTGACTGCCTTCGCGCTGATCAGGGAGATTCTGTGGCTGGGCGTTTCTTACCGGACTGGCTTCCAGATATGGGACAAATCAAACCTGCAAAGGGGGCTGGAAAAGCAGGACGCGGTTTCTGCAATGATGGAAATATACGCCACCAAATGGCTGCGGCTGGGATATGCATATGACTTCACCGTGAGCGGGCTTAATTCCTATCAATCGGGTAGCCATGAAATATCTATTGGTCTGCTGTTCCTGAATAAACAAAAAAGGGAAATATCGCCCAGGTACTTTTAAATGAACGATCATGGCTGTTAAATCAATCCTATTCCTGCTGCTGTTTTGTTATGTTCCCTGCCTGGCGCAGGAACAGCGCAGTTATGAGCAATTGGCCGATACATACTTTAGAACATGGCGTTTCAGCAAAGCTGCACCGATATACGAGCGGTTGGCCCGGTCAAAAAAAGCCAAACCGCTGGTGTACTACAGGCTGGGGTATAGTTATGAATCGTTGCAGAAATACCCGGAGGCGATCGCTGCTTATACGGGCTGTGTTGAGAAAGATCCTTCGGCTGATTCTCTCCTGGTAAGGATTGGTGACATACAAAAAATGCTTGGGCAATATGATGCTGCCAAAAATAGTTACGGCCGGTATAAAGGCAGCAGGGACCTGCAAAAGAGAATTGCCGGCTGCGATTCCGCCCTGCAATGGACGAATCCGGGTCCCTTTCGCCTGCAAAACCTGGATGCCGTTAATTCCACCTATTCAGATTGGGGCGCTTTCCGTGAAAAAGGAAAACTGTATTACACTTCCAATTTCAACAGGCTGGAACCTTCTGCGCAAAAGGTATCAGGACAAACGGGCGAGCCTTATTTCAGGGTATTCCAGCTAAGCGACCCGGAAGGCGCTCCCGGCAGGCTAAATATAGACAATCTTGCTTCCGTGATCGATGTAGGCAAGTATCATATCGGACCTGCCTGTTATCATGGGGATTCTGTGTACTTTACCG
>NZ_DATCVJ010000807.1:0-1731 GCF_036566945.1 Chitinophaga sp.
TTCACAGGCAACGAAAGAAAGGTGACGATTACCGGGGAAGTATATTTCGAAGTGGCTGCCAACGCCAATATGCCTTTTAAAGTAGTAGCCGGTGGGGCAGATATTACGGTGATGGGTACACGATTTAACGTGAATGCCTACTCCGAAGACGCCGCTGTCAGCACCACATTGATAGATGGGGCCGTAAAAGTAGCTACCGGGAATACGGGCGTTGTGCTGAAGCCGGGGCAACAAGCCCGTACACGTGCGGGGGCATTAGCGGTGATTAATAATATTGATACGGATGAAATTATTGCCTGGAAAAATGGCTTCTTCCAGTTTACAGATGCAGATATGCCCACGGTGATGCGACAACTGGAACAATGGTACGACGTGAAAGTGAACTATGAAGGCGCTATTCCTAAAAGAAGCTTTGGTGGCGGGATACAACGCTCATTGCCTTTGTCGGAAGTGTTAAGCATCCTGGAAGCGAATGATGTTAAATTTAAGATCGATGGAAAAAATATTACAGTATTGAAGTAAAAACCACGTTTCACAAATTCCAGTTATAAAAACCAATTCCACGCCGTAGCTCCCAAGGCTGCGGTATCTCACTTGTTATGCAAATAAAAGCCGGAAATACTGGTAATATTTCCGGCGGCATCTGGATAGCAATGAACAAAAAAAGTCGGCGAAGACTCCTTATTCACTCAACCAAACAATGCAAATGTATGCAAATTACTTGTAACGCTCTTTGCAGCCGGAAAGCTGTTTCTATTCCATGGGCCGCCATTTTCAGGCCCCGCAGAAAGGCTCCCGGGCATCGCTCGCTATGCTCAACCAAAACACTGTTAGCTATGAAGTTAACGTTTCTGTTTCTGACCGTCGTCTTCCTCAATGTAAGTGCTACGGGGCTTTCCCAAACGGTTAGTTTTTCCGGGAAAGAAGTATCACTTAAAACGGTTTTTGCCGCTATCAAAAAACAAACAGGATACGTGGTATTCTATGATAACTTTTTGCTTAAAAACAGCCACCCGGTTACCTTGTCTATGCAGGAGGTGCCCCTGGAAGAACTGCTGGCCAAAGCATTGAACGGGCAGGAGCTTAGTTTTTCTATTGTAGACAAAACTATTTCCATTAAAAAACAGGTGGTACTCACGTTGCCGCCTATACTGAAATTACTGACCGTGCAAATGACGCTCACCGGCAGGGTAACGGACGATACCGGCACACCGCTGCCCGGCGTAACGGTAGTCCAGAAAGGCACGTCCAATGCCACCGTTACCAACGAAATGGGAGAGTACAAACTGGCCGGTGTCAACGATGGGGCCGTAATCCTTTTTTCCTATATTGGTTTCGATAAACAGGAACTCACCGTACATGGACAATATAAACTGGATGTGCGTCTGAACAAAGCAGCCAATACCGCCCTCGACGAACTGGTGGTAATCGGCTATGGTACGGTGAAAAAGAGCGACCTCACCGGCGCAGTAGCTACTGTAAAAGGCGATGCCGTGGCCTCCCGTAAAACCACGCAGATTTCACAGGCTTTGCAGGGTGCTATGCCAGGTGTAATGGTGACGCGAAACAACAATGCTCCAGGCGCGGTAGCGCAAATCCGGGTGCGCGGTATTACCACTATCTCTGATGCCGGCGCCGCTCCACTGATCATCCTCGACGGCGTACCGGTAGATGATATCAACTCCATCAACCCCAACGATATCGAAAATATTTCTGTGTTGAAAGATGCCG
>NZ_DATCVJ010000808.1:0-1752 GCF_036566945.1 Chitinophaga sp.
CATCCGGAAATAAGCGCCATTCCCCAGCCAGAAAGAAGAAGGAGGTCCTTCGGTACCGTTCTTACCGCCAATTTTCGGATACGCCGCATCTGTATGTTCCGGAGTATAGTGATCTGCCCAGAAGCTCATCACCGCCTGCTCTCTCCACTGGTCGCGGTTAGGGAACATGACTTCTCTGTTAGCCACTCCCTGGAAAAGGAAGTTCATATCAAAGCCATGCCAGGAAACACCACCGGTAATACCGTAAATGATTTCCGGATGAATGCTTTTATTGGACAATACTACGTTATCATAGCTGTTTACAATACCATCCGGCTTACCATCTGGTCCGCTGATATCCTTGAAAAGAATATCACCTACTTCAAACTTTTGTCCCGGCGCATTATAGTCGGGCTGGTTCTCCAGGTCTTTCTCGCTTCTGGCAATGCCGTTGGCTACGTAGCCCGTTACGAAATCAATCGGGCGACCTATCCTTTTCTGATAGTCCATTGCCTGGGCTGGTTCCGCCATATTAATCACTTTATTGCGGGCAAAGCTGAAATTACCACCTGCATAATAAGTCACTGAGCCAATTTTATTATCATGCCGCAGCGATAACTCTATACCATGATTATCAACCACCGCATAGTTTTCATTCGGCAATGTGGCACCAAAAGTTCCCGGTACTGTCATGGTGCGTGTCCAGAGAATATCGTAGGTATGTTTGCGGAAATAATCTGCTTCTACACTAATTAAACCATTGAAGAAAGATGCATCCACACCAATATCGGTCGTTGCTGCTTTTTCCCAGGTGAGTAACGGGTTAGGATATACGCTGTTGGTCAGGCCCATGGTAGCACCATTAAATACAGCCCCTGGCGCCACTATATACTTATTCTGCCACTGATAGGCAGGTACATTCGGATCATCATAATAGTCGTTTCCGGTAACACCATAGGAAGCACGTAATTTGAGGTTATCTAATCCACGTATGGCATCTTTCATAAACGGCTCTTCTGAAATACGCCATCCTGCAGATACAGAGGGAAAGAAGCCCCATCGGCCTTCCGGCCCAAACTGCGTGGAAGCATCCGAACGGAAGTTGGCTTCAAACAGGTATTTATCGGCATACATATAATTCACACGTCCTACATAGGAAATACGCGCGGTTTGTGCGCCGCCGCCATCCACCGTTTGGTACTTATGATCCGGATTGGTAACAAATAATTGATCTATCTGTGTGGTCAGCGGATTTTCTCCTTTGGCAGAAAAATTATCGTTGAAGGTTTCTGATTGCTCATATAACAGTAACGCACCTACGGTATGTTTACCAAATGTGCGGTTGTATTTGAAACCTCCGTTCAGCAGGTACATCACCGGTTGGCTATAGGCTTCCGTGAGCGCATTATAAGGCAGCTGTGCAGCAGTGCTGGAGCCAATTACGCTGTCACCGATCAGGTGGCCATGACTACCAAATGTGTTGTGCTGATACAGCGTATAACTCTTGTACTGTGTTTTGGTAAAATTAAATTTCTTATTATAGTTATAGGAAAATGTGGCGCTGAGTCCTTCTATGAACATCTTGTAGTTCATCGTCAGTTGCCCGTTGAAGGTGTTATAATTTTTTCGGAGATAACCACCGTTTTTTATCACCTCTGCTGCGTGCCAATGATAAATACTTCCATCCGGCAAACCGTTGGCATCATAGGCGGGAGACATCGGCGGCTGATTCAGCAAGCCACGGTAAAAATCCTTCATCTCTGCATTATCCCC
>NZ_DATCVJ010000809.1:0-4901 GCF_036566945.1 Chitinophaga sp.
CGAAAGCTGTGCATTGGTATCAATGGCATTGGTCAGATCGAGGAAGGCGCAAATGATTTCTATTACCCGCCCATTCTTATCATGTGTAAAAGGCACTTCCAGCCCCAGCAGCCAACGATAGTCTACCTCTCCCTTTTTGCGGATACGCGCCAAACCACCAAATTGCGCCTTGTTATTGATGAATGATTGCTGCGCTACAGCAGCCAGTTTAAAATCTTCCGGATGCATGATGTGCTGAAAAAACTCCATACCCATACCCGTCATCTCTTCTGAAGAAAATCCAACTGTTTCTGCCAGGCGTTCATTGCACCAGGTAACAGATTTATTGTTATTGTCGTAGCTGTAAATCATGGCGGGTACATGATGTAAAATGCTCTCCAGCCAATCAATACGATTTTTTAAATGCTCATTTTCCTTTTGTAAGGCATTGAGGGAAAAATTTTGCCCTGAGTCCGAGCCTGTCTGCATACTATAAGTTTTAAACAAACAATAGGTAAACAACAACCAAGCACACACGAAATATGCCTAATGTTACGTCCTGTTAAACCGAGTATCCGTAAATATAAAATAATTTTCCATATGATCAAGCCCAGGCATGGGGTAATTACCGATTTAATGGTTTAGTTACTGTGTTTTGCAGATATCAGGGATTCGTCAAACCAAATATCTAAATAACTAAATAATTAAATGGCTAAATTTTAACGGATTGGCAGTAAATTTGGCGACTATCAAGAAATCATATTTTAAAACCCATAAAAAATTGAGTTATGGCATTTACACTTCCGAGCTTACCATACGCAACTGATGCGTTAGAGCCGAATTTCGATAAACTGACAATGGAAATTCACCATGGTAAGCACCACCAGGCTTATGTAGACAATCTGAACAAAGCTGTTGCAGGTACAGAAAACGAGAACAAATCACTGGAAGAACTGGTAGCTAATGCCGGCAAAATCAGTCCTGCTGTAAGAAACAACGGTGGTGGTCACTGGAATCACAGTTTTTTCTGGACCAGCCTCGCTCCTAATGCAGGTGGTACACCAAGTGGTAAACTGGCGGATGCTATCAACAGTGCCTTTGGTTCTTTTGAAGCATTCCAGGAAAAATTCAACACTGCCGGTGCTACCCGCTTCGGTTCAGGCTGGGCATGGTTACTGGTAAAAGATGGTAAACTGGAAGTTTCTTCCACACCTAACCAGGACAATCCACTGATGGATGTGGCTGAAGTAAAAGGCACTCCTATTTTGGGTGTAGACGTATGGGAACATGCTTACTACCTGAAATACCAGAACCGCCGTCCGGAATACCTGAAGGCATTCTGGAATGTTATTGACTGGAACGCTATCAGCAAACGCTTTGAAGCAGCTGTTTAATTAAGCGGAAAGCATAAAGCATAAAGCAAAAAGCTATTGTGTAACAGAGTAAGGCGTATAACCGCTTATATCTCGTACACAATAGCTTTTTGCTTTATGCTTTTTGCCTTATGCTTTCACCTTGAGCTGCTCCGGATCCCAGTGAATGATCTTATTTTCGAAATAGCTTTCGTTACACAGCAGTGCCGGTGCAGCAGCGCGGAAACCGAAAGTAGGATTTTCTGCTACTTTACCACCCGTACGCATGGCGTTGAACAGATTGTAGAAGTGATCGAAGTGAGCGCCTTTATAGCCTTTCTCTGCTTCATACTCCATCTTCTCCTGTGGCAGTATATCTGCACGGTGGTATACATATGATTTACCATTGTTAGATGCTGCTGCATTGGCAGCTGCCAATGGATCATTTTCATCCACATGTTCGCTGTTGCGATATACGGTTACTTTATCCCACTCTACCGTCATAGAGCCTTCGCTACCCACCATACGCAGGTAGTTGGTACCACCGGTACCATCTACGAAGTTTACGCGGAGAGACAGGTTAAACGCAGGGTGTATAGCTGTTTCAGGGTAGTCGAACATACCCAGCATCACATCTGGTACTTCTCTTCCATCTTTCCAGTAACGTAATCCACCGGTGGCCATTATCTTGTTTGGACCAAGGGAACCGGTTACGAGGTGAAGACTGGAAAACAGATGTACGAACAAATCGCCGGAAACGCCGGTGCCATAATCTTTGTAATTACGCCAGCGGAAGAAACGTAGTGGGTCAAAATCGCGCTTAGGTGCGTTTTTGAGGTAAGTGTCCCAGTCAACCGTTTTAAGCGACGCATCAGCAGGAATAGGGTACTGCCATGCACCGGTAGGCGACATACGTGCCCAGAAGCCTTCTGCATAGTTCAGTTTACCAATAGCACCATCTTTCAGCAGTTGTCTTGCTTTTTCATTTCCCAAAGAGCTCATCCCCTGGCTACCAACCTGGTATACCACTTTGCCATTACGCTGCTGTGCTTCTACTACCGCAGGTCCTTCGCTGATATCGTGTACCATTGGTTTTTCGCAATACACGGATTTGCCTTTGTTCATGGCGGCTACTGAAATATCCTTATGCCAGAAGTCAGGCACCGCAATGATAACGGCGTCTATATCTTTACGATCCAGAATTTCCTGGTAGCTACGGGTAGTATAAATATCATTCCCCCATTTCTTTTTGGCATCTGCCAGGCGGCCGTCATACAAATCACAGGCAGCTATCAACTTCACACCAGGTACGGTGATCGCAGTGTTGGCATCTGCTGTACCCATATTACCGGCGCCGATCAGGGCTATCTGAATCTGGTCGTTTGCGCTATACTTTTCCCTTAAGCGGGAAAGCGACTCTATATTTCTTTTTTTATCCGCAGCAGTCAGAATGCTGGGTAGCAGCGATGCGCCTACTACACCTTTGGCAAATTTGCTGATAAAACTCCGGCGAGAGTCTTCATTGGAATTTACTGGCATGATTAACCCTTTTTTAGGTTGTAAATGATAACTGTTTATTATTCACTGAGATCTCTCAAAATAAAAACAATAAACCGGAATTCATAATTTATATGGAAAACGTAAAAGGCTTGCAGGAACATGGAGGGGAAGAACGTTTAGCGTGGAGCGGTTATTCACTGTATGAGAAAAGTCCTGGTATTACCAGGACTTTTCTCTGTTAACTTTTGATAGAAAAAGTGATTCGTTATGCTACTTCGCAGCAGTCAGCAATTGCTTATACCTGGTGGGATTGTGCAGGATATCTGCAGCGGCATTCACTTCATTATCCCACTCCAGTGATTTGATAATCCGACCTCTTTGTAAATAATAGCGGTTCACGATTTCTTCTTCCAGCAAGCGTTTAATTTCTTCTTTATTTTTCAGCAGGTCCTGCTTTTTATCATGTTTCATTTTGGCTTCCAGCGTTTCCAGTTCTTTAGCCACTGCATCGTAATACTTTTCTTTCTTAGCTGTGCTTTTAAAAGAGTCCAATGCTTCTTCACTGCGGGTTTTATAGCTATAGTCTTTGTTATCGAGGTAGCGTGTGAAATCATCGAATTCCGCATCAGTCAGCACAAAACTGCCGGCGGCGGCGATTTTCGGGTGACTGTAATAATAGCTGGTGGCGTAATCGAAAATGAATTGTTTGCGGAGGAGCGTAATCGCCACCTGGCTGATATAGGTAGGTTCTACCTTAGCGTCTGGTTCTATGCCACCACCATCTTTCACGGCGCGGCCACCAATGGTGGTAAATGATTTGCGCAGGGAATCCGGTACATAGTCTACGCTGCCGTCGTCATTACGGTGCGAATAATCTATTGCCTGGATACAACGGCCGCTGGGGGTATAGTACTTAGCAGTAGTTACTTTCAGTTTGGTATTATAAGGCAGCTGCCGGGTAGTTTGCACCAATCCCTTGCCATAGGAGCGCTGGCCTATTACGAGTCCGCGATCCAGGTCCTGAATACTGCCTGCCACTATTTCTGAGGCAGAAGCGGAAGAATGATTGGTGAGTACTGCCAATGGCAGGCGTACATCCACCGGCTGCTCGGATGTTTCGTAGCTGCGATCCCAGTTTTTTACTTTACCACGGGTGCTGACAATGAGTTTGTTTTTATCTACAAAAATATTAGCTACTACAACGGCTTCATCCAGCAGGCCGCCGGGATTACCTCGAAGATCCAGTACCATCCCTTTCAGGGAAGGGTTGGTTTGTTTCAGTTGTTCTACCGCCCGGCGCACCATAGCACCACTGTTTTCGGTAAACTGGGTCATTTTTATATAGCCGATATCGTTTTTCAGGATGCCGGCATAGCTCACAGATTTTACATTAATTTCTTCGCGGATGATCTTTTTGGGTGTTTCCACGCCGGTAACAGGGTTTCTAAAAACCATGTCCAGCGGGGTTCCTGCGGCGCCTTTCAGTTGCCTGCTCACCTCTTCCTGGGCAGTATTTTTCACGGATTTACCGTCCATGCTTACGATGATATCGCCTGGTTTTACGCCGGCTTTGTCCATAGGGCTGCCTTCGTACACATCTGTGATGGAGGTCCATTCGCCGTTGGTATTGATAGAAGCCCCTACGCCACCGTATTTACCGGTAGCCATAAATTTGAGGTCATCGAGATTTTCTTCGGAAACGAAATCGGTAAAAGGATCTGTTTCTTCCAACATGGCCTCAATGCCCTTGCGCATCACTTTTTCGGGAGGCAGGTCATCTACGTAGTAAGTATTCAGTTCCCGATAGAAAGCCGCAAATATGTCCAGGTTCTTGGCAATCTGGAAGTATTTATCGTTTTCATTGAAAGCAAAGATGCCTGCTGCTGTAATCAGCAACAACAGCGCTGCTGTCAGTTTCTTTCTTTTATTAAAAAACGCACGCATGCAAGAATGTATAAGATGAACGATTAAGTTGGCAACCGGTTACATTGTTCAGGGAACCGGATCGTATCCATGCCCACCCCAGGGATGGCATGACAATATACGCTTTATGGTGAGATAGCCACCTTT
>NZ_DATCVJ010000810.1:0-2381 GCF_036566945.1 Chitinophaga sp.
GCATCAGCGCGTCCCCAGCCACAAATCCCCCTCCCATAGGCCAGCATATCCTCTCTATAAATATTATTCCATGAGGTGTTCAGCCCCAATGTAATATTTCGGCACGCTCCTGACAGGACCTCATAAACAAAATAACTAGACTTTGCTTTATCATAGTATATTGCGTATTTTCCTTCAGGCGAAACGGAAATCATAACAGACCCGTTCAGATTTAATACTACGTCTTTATTATACTTAATCGATTTCAGATAATAAGTTCTCTGTGCAGATGAATTCCAATATGCTTCAAATCCATCTACATCATTGTCGACATGCTCGACAATATATGTATCATTATCACGGCTGCTGGACATAACTGACTCATTCTCCTTGCATACTTTGGTAATATGATGATTATCACGATTCATCACGAATGACTGAACTGACGGTTGTTCGTCATTCATCAATTGAAGTGATTGTAGTTTTGCATCCAAATAGCTCCAAATACGGACTGTGGAACTTTTCGTCTCTGAACTAACTAGCTCTGGCTTCAACCTTCTGATAGAAAAATAAATATACTTTCCACTAATGCTAATCTCAGTATAATCGTCTAGTAGCCATGAATTATCTATTTTTAAGATCGCATTATTCACCAATAAATCTAATCCTGATTCTCCGCGTTCATAGATCCACATAGATTTTCCACCGCCAGTGCTATCTGAAACTACGAATACTACCAAAGTAGCTGCAGCATTCATTTGCATGGCAACCGTCCCCTTACCTTTCCATGCATTAAATAGCCGCCCGCTATTGAGATCCAAAAAACTGACGGACTTAGTACTATCTATAGTATCCTGAGTTTGAAGTACCAAACTTTTACCATCCTCAGTAAAATACGAACTTTTAACAGATGAATATACTTTCTTAAGTCCAGAATGAGTATTATATGTAATAAGGCTATCTGACGTTTTATACTTAAAGCAAATCCATCCGCCTTTACCACCAGCAGAGGTATAGAAAAGTTGAACGTTGGGTATTTTCTCAACATAATCGCTTCCCAACCTGATTACAAATAGCGTATCCTTACCTAAATACGCAGCAGAACGACTGTCTGCTGTAAATTTAACCTCCTTAATGCCTGATAATTTCACCATCCACCGACCCATTTTGTCAGTTACAACGCTAGCAACCTTACTACTCATTGAGTCATTCCTTATAACATAAGAGATGAACGCCCCATTATTAGATATACTGACACCTTCCACATGTGTCCACCTCTTATAAACACAGGTATCTATCACAGGTTTCTGTACTTGTATGGAATTAGAATGAATGTTCGGAATAGCTTTTTGCGCATCGGCTCGTATAACTCCATTCAGGAATGCAGGCAAAAAAAGAATTAAAAATGCGAGTCTATTCATTGGAAAATGTTTGTTGGGCTCGAAAATACGGTGAGATTAAAGATTAAAACCATAAGTTAATAAATGCTAATGAACTCAGATTGCAGTCAAAACAGGCTTTTTACAATACCTATCTTCTTAGTTAAGTTGTATTCTCCAATAACAACTTTGGGCGGATTAAAAATACTACCTACTATACTCATTTACACGAATCAAGGTACCAGATATAAATCAATGCTCAAAAATAATACGATAATGCGTCAATGAGAATAAAAATCTATGGTACGATTTACCTGCGTTTGGTGTAATTAAAGACAAGCACCAATTATTCTTGCTAAAACATTAATAAAATAGTACAATATGAACATCATTGCCTTAAGGGTTTCTGATCGTCGTAAGGGGCGTTTAATAATTGCTATATTGATTTTTATATATTGCTCAAGTCCTGTACTAGGTGTTTCCAATTGTCAGATACAAAAAGTTTCCATATCGGCTAATGACATCCCATTGGAACTGGTTTTCAAGAAAATAAAACAGCAAACAGGCATTGCCATTTACAGCAACCTACCTGAAACAGAATTTAGCGACAAAAAAAAGGTGAGCGTTAACTTCGACCAAACTGAAATTAACGACGTAATGACCTTTTTGCTGGAAGACAAAAAAGATCTGACATTTTCGTTGAGCGATCATAATATCCTCATTTTCAAAAAATCCGACGTCCTTATAAAAAATCCGATTTACCTCATAAAACCCGATACCATATCAAACGCTTTTGATTTGTCCGGAAAAATAGTGGACAAGGATGGTAATCCCATACCTGGAGCGTCCATAAAGCTAAAAAACGATCTTAAACATGGCACTATTTCAAATGCAGATGGAGGATTTCGTTTGTCTGACGTGGAAAAGGGGACCATTGTTGTCTTTAGCTCCATTGGATTTGAATCAAAAGAAGTAATTACAGAGAATAAAAACATTCTTGTTCAGTTGAACACACATACCAAC
>NZ_DATCVJ010000811.1:0-12160 GCF_036566945.1 Chitinophaga sp.
TAAAGGTCGAATTCTTTCGACCTTTCTTTGTTTATAACCGTTTTGTACTATATTGTTGCGCCTTTATAATTGTCAGGTCAACAATTTTTCAACCAAGGAATGTGTCCATGCGGAAGAGGGTTTTCATATTCATTTTATTAATACTATTCTCAACACTTATATGGGGGCAAACCCTCACCTATCAGTTCAACCGGATTGATATCAATCAGGGACTGTCTAATAACCAGGTAAATTGTGTATTCAGGGATAGTACCGGCTTCATGTGGATTGGCACGGTGTCTGGCCTGAACCGGTTTGACGGGTATCATTTCACCGTTTACCAGCACGATCTACGCGACAGCACGTCCATTTCCGATAACAATATTGCTAAAATTATGACGGGGCCAGGGCAGCAGCTCTGGATACAAACCCGCCGGGGCATCAATATATATAACCCACTCACCACCCGGTTTAACCGGCATCCTGAAACGATCCTGCAGCAATGGGGTATTCCGGGCAATGCGTTGACGGATATCATAAAAGACAGGTCGGGGCAATACTGGTTCCTCCATCCTACTGCCGGTATTTTTTTGGTAGATGCCGTTAATAAGTCCCTGTCACTGGTGCATACCGCGGACAGCAGCAGCATTGCCACTAATAGTGTTTCCGCCATGGTGCAGGACAAGGCTGGTGGTTACTGGCTACTACACAGCAATGGGATCCTGGAAAAACTGGACGCGCGCAGTCATCGGGTAGTGTACCGGAACACCACCCTCGTAAAACCGGAACGTTCGGGTGCCGGCTGGAACATGGTAACCGACAATGACGGCGACCTGTGGATATTTAGTAATAATGAAGACAACGGCGTTTACTATTTTGCCGTCAACGGACGCAGCTTCCGGCATATTGATCAGGCTACCCCGGGGCTGGCGCTGAACAATAATATTGTGCGGGGCATTGTGCCGGATAATAACGGGCAAATCTGGATTGGTACGGATCATGGCGGCATCAATATTATTGATAAGAAAGCCCAAAGCATCCGTTACATGGAGAATATCAACGAAGATAACCGCAGCCTGAGTCAGAACAGCACCACTACCCTTTATAAAGACAATACCGGTATTATCTGGATAGGTACTTTTAAAAAAGGACTGAACTATTATCATGAAAACATGGTAAAATTTCCGCTCTATCAGTACCAGGCGTATAGCCGTAACAGTTTGCCCTATAATGACGTGAACCGGTTTGTGGAAGATGCCAGCCATAACTTGTGGATAGGTACCAACGGCGGCGGATTGATCTATTTTGACCGCAGCCGGAATACCTTTACCCAATACCGGCACGATGCCGGCAACCCCCATAGTATATCCGGTAACGTTATTGTGAGTTTGTGGATAGACCATCGGCAACAGCTATGGGTGGGTACCTATTTCGGAGGACTGGACCGGTTCGATGGTCATCAGTTTATTCATTACAAGCATGATCCGAAAGACAGCAGTAGTTTGAGTGATAACAGTATCTGGGAAGTGCTGGAAGACAAAAACAAGCAGCTGTGGGTAGGCACGCTGAACGGTGGTTTGAACAGATTGGATCCTATAACCCAACAGTTTCAACACTATTCAAAAGAAGTGCCTTCCAAATATATTTCCGCCCTCCTGGAAGACAAAGCCGGAAATCTGTGGATTGGCACCTCGGAGGGATTGGATGTAAGAAATGCGCAAACCGGCGCCTTTAAACATTACAGCAACGTTCCGTCTGTAGCCGGAAGTTTGAGTCATAATAATGTAGTCTGTATTTTCCAGGACAGCCAGGACCGCATCTGGGTGGGCACCCGCGAGGGGCTGGATCTTTTTAATCCTGCAGACAACAGCTTTTATACCCTTCGCAAAGAAGACGGGTTGCCGGATAATTCTATCCTGAATATCCTGGAAGCAAACGATCATAGTTTGTGGATGAGTACTCCCAATGGCTTGTCTAACATGACTATCCATGCCGCTACTAACGGCAAAGGCCCTACGTATTCATTCAAAAACTATGATGAATCGGATGGCTTGCAGGGCAAAGAGTTTAATGAAAATGCAGCGCTGAAAACAAGCCGGGGAGAACTGATCTTTGGTGGTGGCAATGGTTTTAATATCTTCTACCCAAATGCCATTGCCCTTAACAAGAATATACCGCCGGTAGTACTCACCGATCTGCAGATATTTAACAAGAGTATTTTACCTGGTGAAAAAATCAATGGCCGGATACTGCTCACCTCAGCCATTCCTGAAACACGGAGCATTACCCTGAAGCCCGGCGAAAATGTTTTTTCACTGGAATTTGCTTCCCTGAATTATTTCCACCCGGAAAAAAACAGGTATGCGTATATGCTCGAAGGCTTTAATAAAGAATGGTTGTATACCGATGGCCTGCAACGAAGGGCTACCTTTACCAACCTCGATCCAGGCACTTACACTTTCCGGGTAAAAGCATCCAATAATGATGGGGTATGGAATGATACCGGCGTTACCCTGCAAATCCGTGTGTTGCCACCTTTCTGGAAAACATGGCCCGCTTTCCTTTGCTACGCGCTGCTTATATTGGGTGCCCTATTGATCGCCCGGAGGATTATCCAGGAAAGAGAAAGACTCAAATTCAGGATGGAGCAACAAACGCAGGAAGCCGCGCGTATGCACGAACTGGATACCCTGAAAATACGCTTCTTTACCAATGTGAGTCATGAGTTCAGAACACCCCTTAGTCTTATTATTACTCCCCTGGAAAAGATTATCCGCCAAACTACGGAAGGCAGTGTAAAGGGACAGCTGGAGCTAATGCAAAGAAATGCCCGGCGCCTGCTGAACCTGGTGAACCAGTTGCTCGACTTCCGCAAAATGGAAGTACAGGAAATAAAACTGCATACCGCCGAAGGGGATATGGTAGGTTTTGTAAAAGAACTGACCGGCTCCTTTTCCGACCTGTCTGACAAAAAGCATATACAGCTTGCCTTTCAGAGTAATGTGCAGGAGCTGAAAATGTTGTATGATGCCGATAAAATAGAGAAGATCCTCTTCAACCTGCTTTCCAATGCCTTTAAATTTACGCCGGAAAACGGCAGTATATCCGTTGGCGTTAGTTACCAGGAAGCCTCCGCACAACTGGAAATAGCCGTAAAAGATAATGGGATTGGTATTCCTTTGGAAAAACAGGATCATATATTTGAACGTTTCTTCCAGCATGAAGTACCTGCTTCCATGGTGAACCAGGGCAGCGGGATTGGTTTATCTATTACCCGGGAGTTTGTAAAAATGCATGGAGGTAGTATTAGTGTAGACAGTGCTCCGGAAATGGGCAGCTGCTTCACCGTAATACTACCCGTAAAAACCGCAACGGCAGCAGTACCGGGAGCTGTGCAGGAAACCATCCGCAGCACAACGCCCGCCGCCATACCCGCCACCATTAATACCAGCAGCAAGAAGCCGGTGGTCTTATTGGTAGAAGACAACGAAGATTTTCGCTTCTACCTGAAAGACAACCTGGGGCAGTATTTCCAGATCATAGAAGCAGAAAACGGACTGGCTGCGTGGAAACTCTTACAGCATACCCTCCCCCACCTGATTGTGAGTGATATTTCGATGCCGGAAATGGATGGACTGGAACTCTGTAAGAAAATACGTTCACAGCAGCGTACAGCGCACCTGCCTATTGTATTGCTCACCGCGCGGGCAGAAGAAGCCCAGCAGCTGGAGGCTCTCGAAACCGGCGCCTCCGATTATATCACCAAGCCCTTTAACTTTGAAGTGCTGTTATCAAGGCTCAGAAATATTATCTCCCAGCAGTCTTCTTTACGAAAAACCTTCCAGCAGCATATAGATGCACATCCCAGCGAGGTGGCTATTTCTTCCGCAGATGAGCAATTTATCCGGCAGGCATTACAGATAGTAGAGAAGAATATTTCCAATCCCGACTTTTCAGTAGAAGAACTGAGCCGGGCTTTGTTTATGAGTCGGGTATCTGTATATAAGAAGATATTAGCGCTCACCGGCAGGTCACCGATTGAATTCATCCGGAGCATCCGTTTAAAACGGGCGGCGCAGTTGCTGGAGAAAAGTCAGTTGACCGTAGCCGAAGTCGCCTATGAAGTAGGATTCAACAACCCGAAATATTTCACCAAATATTTTAAGATGGAGTACAATGTATTGCCATCCTTGTATAAAGCAGAAAGCGGAAGGCATAAAGCATAAAGCTACCGTAGCGGACATATGAGCGGATAATCTGTATCCCACATCCCCGACAATAGCTTTTTGCTTTATGCTTTATGCTTTCCGCTAAAAAAAACAATTCTGCCCTATTAAATAACGAAATGCTACCCCTCTCTCCGCGGGGCAATGGATAATTTTGCCGGAATGATTAAGAAGCGGGAGGGAGCAGGCATAAAGCTGATGCCTTCTCCCTCCCGCTCAAAAATTTTCTGTCTATGCTCAAGCACAACTTCAAAAAAAATAACCGGCTGTATCTGTTGATCGAAATCCTGCTCTACTGTTTGATCACCATTTCCCTCCTTGGATTATTGCTCCTATAACCCGTTTAAAACCAATGGCTTCCTGGTTTACTGATTAACATTTGATGCCCTAACCGACATCAATCTGCTACCTCTCTCGCCCAGGCGGTTAACATAATCACCCTATATCTAAAACATACCGGTACCCTGTGATTCCCTGCGTCCATTTATTTTTGTTTTCACACGTTCTGAAGTAAACACGTTTTTGAAAAAAGCCACACGTACCACAAACAACCACGTTCAATCAAGGAAAAAATCCGTTTCGATATGCAGATAAAGAGGGCGATACCGATCGTACTAATGACGCTTCTTACCTCCTGGTGTTATGCCAGCCAGGTAGATAAGCTGGCAGATGGCCTGGTGATTCATTTAAAACAACGAGCTCCTAATGGTGCCAAACAGGTAAGGCTTCAGGTAGTTTCCGACAAAGTAATTCATGTAACCGCCACTCCGGGAGATCAGTTTGATACGACTCCCAGCCTGATGGCAATAGATATAAAAGGGAATGCCATAAAATGGGATTCAGAAGAACAAACAAACGCGGTGGTATTGAAGACTGCCAGTCTTACCGCCACGGTGGCTCTCCAGACCGGGGAAGTAGTTTTCCGCGACAATGCCGGAAATATTATACTCCAGGAGCAGAAAGGTGGTGGTAAAAACTTTATCCCTGTTACGATCGATAACAAAGCATTATATCGAATCCAACAGGCATTTGAATCTCCCGCTGATGAAGCATTCTACGGTTTGGGACAACACCAGACCGGCCTGATGAACTATAAAGGCCAGGATGTAGACCTCACGCAGTACAATTCTGTAGCTGCCGTTCCTTTTGTCATTTCTAATCGTCATTATGGTATTTTATGGGATAACTACTCCATTACCCGGTTCGGAGATGAGCGCCCATACGAGCAAATGTCTGCCTTACACTTAACCAGCGCAGATGGAAAAGCCGGTGGTTTAAGCGCTACTTATGGCGATCGTTATAACAATACTGTGTATGTGAAAGCAGTAGAAGATAAAATTGACTACGAATTCCTCGACCGCTTAGCTAATCTCCCTGCGGCTTTCCCGATGGTAAAAGGAAAAGTAACCTGGGAAGGTACCGTGAATGCAGACGAAAACGGTGAGTACAAATTCTTCATGACCACCTCCGGATATACCAAAGTATGGATAGATGGACAGCTAAAGCTGGACAGGTGGCGCGAAAGCTGGAATCCGGGTGCTTCCGTATTCCGTCATGCGCTGAAGAAAGGACAACCCACTACTATTAAAGTGGAGTGGATCCCGGAAACTTCACAATCCTTTATTTCCCTCAAATTCCTTTCTCCTACGCCGGCAACTGCTGCGGACAAGATGAAGCTGACTTCTGAAGCCGCCGAAAAAATTGACTACTACTTTATGTACGGTGAGAATATGGATGAAGTGATCAGCGGATACCGTCAGGTAACCGGCAAAGCTACCATGGTACCTCGTTGGGCATTAGGCTTCTGGCAGAGCAGAGAGCGTTATAAAACGCAGGATGAAATAGAAAATACGGTGGCCGAATTCCGTAAACGCAAGATTCCACTGGACAATATTGTGTTGGATTGGAGCTACTGGAAACAGGATGAATGGGGCAGTCAGCAGTTTGATCCGGCACGTTTTCCCGATCCGGCAGGATTGATTAAGCGCCTGCATGAAAAGTATCACGCCAACTTCATGATATCTGTGTGGCCCAAATTTTATGAGGGCATCGATAACTACAAGTTGTTCGATAATAAAAACTGGCTATACAAGCAGAATATTAAAAACCAGCAGCGCGACTGGATAGGTAACGGTTACGTATCTACGTTTTACGATGCGTTTAACCCGGAAGCGCGCAAACTCTTCTGGAATCTGATCAACAAAAACCTGTTCAGCAAGGGTATAGATGCGTGGTGGCTGGATGCCACAGAGCCGGACATACTGTCTAACTCTTCTATAGAACAGCGCAAAACGCTGATGAATCCAACTGCGTTGGGCTCTTCCACACAATACTTTAATACATACGCTCTGTTAAATGCCAAAGGTATTTACGATGGTCAACGTGCCACCAAACCGGATCAGCGTGTATTTATACTTACCCGTTCTGCCTATGCTGGTTTACAGCGGTATGCTGCGGCTACCTGGAGCGGTGATATTGCTGCTACGTTTGAAGAAATGAGCAGACAAATACCTGCAGGGCTCAATTTCTGCATGTCTGGTTTACCTTATTGGACAACGGATATCGGAGGCTTTTTTGTAGAAGATAAGTACGACAAACCGAATCCGCAGGGTCCTGCGCTGGAACAATGGAGAGAGCTGAATACGCGTTGGTTTCAGTATGGTGCTTTTTGTCCGTTGTTTCGTTCTCACGGGCAGTATCCTTACCGGGAGATGTTTAACATTGCACCCGACAGTACGGTAGCGTACCAGTCGATGCTTTACTATGATCAGCTACGTTACCGCCTGTTGCCTTACATCTACTCACTGGCTGGCAGCACTTACCATCACGACTATACGATTATGCGCGGGTTAGCGATGGATTTCGGACAAGATACAGCGGTATTGAATATCCGGGATCAATATATGTTTGGTCCTTCCCTGCTGGTGAATCCGGTAACACAGTACCATGCGCGTAGCCGGGAATTGTATTTACCGGCGGGTAATGGCTGGTATGATTTCTATACCGGTGTGTACCAGGCAGGCGGGCAGCATGTAACGGCCGCAGCACCTTTATCGCGGATGCCCTTGTATGTAAAAGAGGGCGCCATTTTACCGGTAGGTCCGGCATTACAGTATACCAATGAGCGGAAGGCGGATACCATACAGCTATATGTATATACTGGTAAAGATGGGGACTTTAGTTTGTATGAAGATGAAAACAATAACTACCAATATGAAAAAGGCGCTTACAGTAACATCTCTTTCCACTGGGATGAAGCCGCGCAAACATTGAGTATAGGAAAAAGAGCGGGTAGTTTTCCGGACATGTTACAGCAGCGTTATTTCCGCGTAACATTTGTGGGTAAGCAAACGCCTGCCGGTCCGGACATTAGCAATAAGACAGGTAAAATGATAACATATAATGGAATAGCAAAAACGGTCCGGGCCATCTGACCTGGACCATCTTTATCTATTGAAGAATAGTCTGTTTAAAAGAAATATATCATTCAAATTCCTTCGCCTTAATAAAACACGTTAAACATGAAAATCTGGTACACCATCAGCAATTTATTTCCGCGGCAATCTGTCATACGGACACTTGCTGTATGCAGTCTGGCTGTTGCACCTCCCGCGTTGCAGGTTGCCGCTGCAAATAACGGGAAGGCATATACGCGTCCTGTAAAACAAACGATCACGGGCAAGGTACTGGATGCCAAAGACGGTTCTCCTCTGCCTGGTGTAAATATTTTAGTAAAAGGCAGCACCCGCGGTACCATTACCGGTGCAGATGGCGGGTTCAGCTTATCGGCAGATGCCGGCGAAGTACTGGTGATTTCGCTGATGGGTTTTAATAAGCAGGAAGTGCCTGCCAAAGTGGGCGGTGCCATGGTGATACGTTTGGAATCCGCTTCCACTGGTTTGGAAGAACTGGTAGTGATAGGTTACGGTGCGCAAAAGAAAAAAGTACTGACAGGGGCTACTGTGCATTTAAGTACAGATGACCTGGTAAAGAATCATAGCGTAAGCGTAGAGCAATCGTTGCAGGGGCAGGTACCTGGCGTGCAGGTAACTTCCAACTCCGGACAACCGGGTGATGCGATGAAATTTACCATCCGGGGTATTGGTACCAATGGTAATTCTAAACCGTTGTTCATTGTAGATGGATTTCCGGCAGAAGATATCAACTATCTGAATCCCTCGGACATTGCCAGTATCGACGTACTGAAAGATGCGGCTTCCACGGCTATTTATGGTACCCGCGCCGCTAACGGACTGGTGATGATTACCACTAAAAAAGGAAGAACCGGTAAAATGAGCGTCAGTTTCGACGCCTCTTACGGGTTGCAGAATCCTGCTAAAAAGCTGGACCTGCTGGACGCGCAACAGTACGCCAATATTATGAATGAAGCGGCGATCAACTCAGGTGCCGTTCCTATTTATTCAGCCGACTCCATTGCCAAACTGGGCAAGGGTACTGACTGGCAAAAGGCGGCTACCATAAAAAATGCGCCCATTCAGAATTACAGTCTGGGGCTTTCCGGTGGTAACGAACATTCTATTTTCTCCTCTTCCCTCTCCTATCAGGGACAACAGGGGGTAATGGGATTACCTGGTAAATCTAATTTCGAAAGAACATCGCTGCGTCTTAACTCAGAGCATAAGTTATATAAAGACCTGATTAAGATAGGGGAGAATTTAACGTATGCGCATACACGACAAATGGGTATTGGCACCGGTAATATATACAACAACTCCATTCGCGGGTTATTGAATGCCGATCCTACTTTCCCGGTGTATAATGCAGATGGCAGCTATGGTAAAGCAGCGTATGCAGATGAGATCAACCCGATTGGCGCCATTGATTACCTGCAAAATAATAAAAGTATTACCGACAGGATTATTGGTAATATATATGGAGAAGCCACCCTCATCAAAGGGCTTACCTTACGTACCGATTTTGGCGCGGATGTTTCCTATAACTATCTCAATTCCTTTATTCCGGTTTACAACCTGGGTACCAATAACAGCAATGAACATTCGCAGGCAGCACAATCGATATATCGAACGCTTAACTGGAACTGGGACAATACCCTTAACTACCAGTTTACCACCGGTAAGCATAACCTGAATATTTTAGCTGGTACTACTGCCAGGAAAATTGAAGGGTATAATGTAGGTGGCAGCACAACGGATCTGATCATTTCTGATTTTGAACATGCTGTGATCAGCAACGGCTTAAACAAAGACACCCGGCAGGTATATGGCACGCGGTATGTGGAAGCGCTGCAATCTTACTTCGGACGTGTATTTTACAGTTATGACGAAAAATATCTGCTGACTGCTATCCTGCGCCGGGATGGCTCTACCAAGTTTGGCGCCAACAATCGCTATGGATATTTTCCTTCCTTTTCTGCCGGATGGATTGCCACCAACGAAAGCTTTTTGCAAGACATCAAGTGGCTGAACTTCCTGAAAATCCGTGGTGGCTGGGGTAAAAATGGTAACGACAGGATTGCCAGCTATGCATACTTAGCCACTGTAAATTCTACCTACCGTGATTATTACTTTAACGGAGTACAAACGGTGGGCGCTTCTCCCAACAAAATTCCCAATCCCAACCTGAAATGGGAAACTTCCACACAAACGGATATCGGATTTGACGCCACGCTGTTCAAAGATGTGACTATTGCGTTTGACTGGTACCGCAAACAAACCATCGACTGGCTGGTAGATGCTCCTATCCCTGCTATTGTAGGTACCGGCGCTCCTACCATCAATGGTGGTAATATTGAAAATAAAGGCATTGAGCTGGCGATTAACTATAACCATCAATTTGGCGAAGTAACGATTGGTGTGGGTGGTAACATTGCCTTCAATAAAAATACGGTAGTAGAAATTCCTAATCAGGAAGGCGTATTACATCCTTCTTACAATGGAGTATTATCTTCCAATATGGATGAATACTTCCGTGCACAGAACGGCATGCCTATCGGTTATTTCTACGGATTAAAAACGGATGGCGTCTTCCAGAATCAGGCAGAAATAGATGCCTATACCGGCAAAGGTGGTCAGAAAATACAGCCGGGGGCACAGCCTGGTGATGCAAAATTTGTAGACCTGAATGGTGATGGTACGATTACCGCTGACGATAAAACAAAAGTAGGTAACCCCAATCCGAAACAAACCTATGGCATTTCTTTATCTGCCGGCTGGAGAGGATTTGATTTGTCGGTATTACTAAGTGGTGTAGGTGGCAATGATATCGTGGATGGTACCAGGGCGTATGACCGGTTTTACAACAACTATACGACGGCTGTTTTTGACCGCTGGCACGGAGAAGGTACTTCTAATTCTATGCCCCGTGTAACACAGAATAATGAGGCCAATCAGAACTACACGCGTTTCTCTGACCTCTATGTACACAATGGCGCTTTTATGCGTATCAAGAGTATCAACATCGGATATGATTTTAAGAAAACATTGCTGAAGCATGTACCTATACAGCAGTTCAGGCTGTATGTTTCAGGGCTGAATGTATTTACGTTTACGCATTACCGTGGGCTTGATCCGGAAGTGGGTTATGGTATCGACAGCTGGTCTTCCGGCACCGACCTTGGCTATTTCCCACAGCCCAGAACCATTTTATTCGGTCTTAATGTTAAATTTTAAACTCCGGCAATCATGAAGAAAATATTTGCAGCAATAATAATCACCGGGTTACTGGGTTCCTGCTCTAAGAGTTTCCTGGAAACATTACCCGTAGATGCAGTGACAGAAGATGACTTTTACAAAACGCCTACGGATGCTTTCCAGGCGCTGGTGTCGGCTTATAGTGTATTAAACTGGGATGGCTACGGCAACATTGAGCTGACTTCTGAAATAGCGTCAGACAATTGTTTTGGTGGTGGTGGCGCTTCCGATAATGGCTGGAGTCAGTGGGACAAGAGTTTGAAGCTGAATGACCTCAACAGTAATGCGTGGACAAAATATTATGCCGGTATTTATCGTGCCAATAAGTTCCTGCAAAAAGTGGGGAATGTGAACTTTAACGGTGACGAGGCTACGAAAAAACGTTACATCGCAGAGGCGCATTTCCTGCGTGCTTACTTTTACTTCGACCTGGTGCGTATGTTTGGGCATGTACCATTGCTCACGGAGCCTTTGGAGCCGGGCAACTATAATATTCCGCAGGCAAGTCCTGACAGTGTTTACATGCTGATCGCCAATGATCTGAAGCAGGCAGCTGCTGATCTGGCACCTACTCCTTACAGCAGCATTCCGGCTGCAGAAAACGGCAGGGCTTCCAAATGGGCCGCAGAGGCTTTGCTGGGCCGGGTATTTCTTTATTACACCGGGTATTACAACAAGCCAGATATTGCGGGCGTAGTCACGCAGGCAGATGCTATTGCCGCGATAGATGATGTGATCAATAACAGCGGTTATAGTCTCGTACCCAAATATCAAAACCTGTTCAGGGCTTCTGCAGAAAGTACCACTGCCTATGCAGGACAAAATAACCAGGAAGGCATTTTCACCATACAATATACCTACCTCGGTATGGGGGATCAAAACCAGCAAAACGGTAACCGGGTGCAGGTGATGTTAGGCATCCGCAGCCAGGTGCTGGCGCCCTACTATAAAGGATGGGGTGCAGCAACGGTGAATGAAGCACTGTATCATTCCTTCGCTCCCGGCGACAGCAGACAATCGGCTTCTATCATTTCTATTGTGGGAGAAGGATTTGGGAACAGTTTTGTATTGGGCGATCAGGCGCAGTATACGGGCTTCTACTGTAAAAAGTATACACCGTTGGAAGACAAAAATGCAGATGACCTGGGGGGTAGTTTCCAATGGGACAATTTCGACAATTATATGGTGATCCGTTTTGCAGATGTGTTGCTGATGGGTGCAGAACTTAATCTGACCGGCAATGTAAGCAAGGCACAGGGCTACCTGGACCGTGTACGCGACCGT
>NZ_DATCVJ010000812.1:0-6101 GCF_036566945.1 Chitinophaga sp.
GTTTTCCGGCGTTTGCTCCTTTTACTGCGTAGTCAATGGCTTCTGTAAATTCATTGATGTCCTTCCAGATTTTCTGGATCTTCATGGTTTCCTTCAGGCCCACCCAATCAATACCCTTCAGCTGGCATTTGGTGAGCTGGCACATATTCAAAAACACTTTCAGCTCCTCCACCAACACCTCCACGGTGACTTTACCATCCAGTCGCGTTTTGATGATACGTTCCAGATTGGAGTAGTATTGATAACTGGCACGTATTGGTTTAAGGAACCAGGTCTTTTCTTCTTCCGTAAAACCAAACCTGTTGCGGGTATACAACTGAGTGGCCTGTGCTACTGCCATTAAACGGGTGCAGGTCATGGTATACAGTACATAATACAAAGCCGCTTTATGGGGTTCCGGGTCATGAATATACGTTTCTGTTCTATGTGTTCTCTTATCCTCCCGTACCTCTCTGGTAGACGTATACACCTCCTTGAGATATTTAAGGATCTGAAACAGGACCAGGACATCCCCGCGGGATTCTTGTTTAATGTACATGTTAAAAGCATCCAGGAGAACGTTGAGCACCATCACCTCCGTTTGTTCCCATACCTCCTTTCCCTGCGCACTGTTCCAAATGGTTTCTATGTTTTTTGTCTGCGCCTCCAAACGGCATTTTGCCTGGATGTTGGTCTTAGGATCGAAGCCATACAAATCATCCATCGTTTTGGCAGGATAGCCAAACTGACGGGCATATTCATCTTTCAGTTTATCCAATATAGATTTTTGCTCCGCCTTTTTCTTCCGCGCCGCCACGCGGAAGGCATCAATGTAAGAGCGTACGGTTTTGCTTAAGTCAACATACCTTTTCTTAAAACTGTTGTAGCTGTCTGACACCGCATTACCCGTTAATACCTTGTCCCATATATCAAACAAATCACCATGGTTACTATCCACGCGGGCGCTTTGCGCTATCAATAACTGAAAGGTAATGTCAGACATGTAGAAATGAATGCTGTTGGCGTTGTAGCTGTACCGGCTATACAACTCCAGGTAGACATTCATTAACTGTACCAGTATCGCCGAGTCTTTCGTGGACACCACGATTTTTAAAGCGGCCTGGTATTCCTTTGTAAACAGCCGCTGGTACTTGTCATTAAAGTCTACCTGGTCGGCAATGTGCTCCGTTTTTTGGGAGAACACCTTTTCTATGAGCTGGCGAAAGCCAGTCACCACTTTACTTTCAGCCATATCGTTGCATCGTTAAATATCATCGATATCAATATTGGGATTCAGTCCGGTACCTTCTACCACAATCTTTTTATCTATTTTCGGATCATCATACTCCTGGGTAACAAGACGGGCAGCACGACGGATATTATCCAGTTCCATACTGCGTACTTCTGCCTGAACTTTCTTCACATCTTCGAAGCGGTGTGCCAGTTTGAAGTATTCGAGGATAGTATGAGATCCCGGCAAAGCTTCAATAAACAGGGAGCCGGTAGGAACTGTCAGGATATCACCACTGCGCAAGGGGTCCAGCAGCAATTGGGAGTACAATTGTTTTAGCTCGTCTTCAATAGTAGAGAAATCATCGTTCATCTGTGCACGTAAAGCTGCTACATAATTTTCAAAGTCATCCAGGCTCCAGTTGCCGAGGTTATCGGGGTCTGTTAATCCAAACTCGGTGTCGATGTAAGGCGCCATCATAAAGTCTGTCAGGATATTGGATTCATTCATAGGAAAAATCATGTAGTTCCCTTTGAAGCCGAGCATGGTATCCAGATCCGCCATTTCTTTCAGGGTGGTTTCTTTCACCTCCATATCTACTTCCAGCGTGTATGCGTGGCGGGTTTTATTGGGTATGGCATAATCGTTTAGTCCCTTCGGTTCAGGGGCTACTTTAATGCTTACTTTATAATTACCATCGAAGACAGGTACCCTGGTGTCCAGTAAACGGAAAAAACGTTGGTCCGCATATTCGGCACTCCAGATGGCCTGCATATAATAAAGGATATTGTCTTTGAAATGCTCTAACAAACGGGCGATATGTGTTTCTTTTTCGATGATCTCTTTTCTTTTCATCGCCAGTTCTTTACTCAGGCTGTTGAGGGTATTGTTCTCATTTTCCAGTCGTGCCATCAGGTCACGGCGTTCTGCCTCTGCCCGCTGATAAGCATCAGTGGCTGCTTCCCGGCGTATGCGCGCGGCTTCTGACCGACCCCGGGAGCTCTCATCACTTTCCCCGATGCCGAATAAACTGCCCACACCCTTCACGATACTGTTGTCCATGATGCCGCCAATGATCGGGATACTGCCAAACAGGCTACCACCGCCACCGCTGAGTGCATTGGCCTGTGCGGTAATGGCTGCCTGCATCGCGCGGCTCAGGATGCCCACCTGGTCATTATAGAATTTTACATTTTGTCGCAGCTCTTTGATGATCTGTCTTTGTTCCCGCACGGTCCTGTCTAATTCATCCAGCAACAACTTTTCACCGTTAATGATATAGATATATTCCATGCCGGTTTTAAAGCTGTCGTCCAGCAGGGATCTTTTCAGGATCCAGTCGTGTGAAAGCACCCATTCATTATTAATTTCGTGTGGCGCCGGCATTTCCTGTGCCACCATGATCACGGGCCGCAGGCGATACAGTCGCTCGCTGACTTTAAAAAGTCTTTGCAGTTCGTAAAATAAATACGTCACCGTTAATTCATCATTGGGATTGGTAATTTCACCTGACTCGGATATTTCAGATTCATACGTTTCTTCTGTCAGGATTTCTACTTTGCGTTCATTTTTATATTCCTGTGCGGCTTTCATCACGGACTCGCGGAAGTCTTTTTTAGTTTGCTGCGAATCTTTAGATGCATCGCTGGCTAACTTCACGGTGGAAGTGCTGGAGCTTTCTATGGGGCCTATGGTGCCACCGGCTTTTGCTTCGTTAGAGGCGTCTACTGTACTTTTGTTGCTGGCCTTGTCGATAATATCCGATTCTGCCCTGGAGGTATTGGAAGAATCGGATTTTGTTATTTTCAGATTGTCTTCCTGTTCCTTTTTACTTCTATGCTTTTTCACCACTGTTTTCTTCGCGTATTTCCTGGTTTCCCTTGGCGACAGTGGAATGGTTTTCACCAGCTCTCCTGCCTGGTAATTTTGTGGTTCCCATTTTTGTTGATAGGTGAGCAATAAACCAAAATTCACGCTTCGCTCTGTGCTGTTGGCCGCGTAGTATTTAAAAGAATAGCTGGTATTCAGGTGTGCTTTGAGGTCCGCTATCAGGCTGTTGGCATTGGAGAGAGAAGATAATTCATTGGCTACTTCATCATTATCATTCAGCCGCTCTATGGCTGTTTTTACGAGGTTACTTCCTTTTTGTTTGAAGAGGGCAATCACCTGTTCTTTGCCACCATCCTGCGTGATGTGGGGATCGAGGTTTGGAATGGGTTTATTATTCGGGCCAAATCCTTCTGCCAGAAAATCGGATAATCCATTGTTATAATTATGTGTGAGGGTGAGCGCCAGCATGTTCAACACCCTTCTTTCCATGGGTAGCAGCCGGTTCCAGACGGCCAGTGCTTCCGGAAATTCAATGATCACATCTTGTGATGGATCTTCTATCGGTGTTTGATTGGGGAAGTACCCGGAAACATTATAGGTACCCAGTATTAATGGAAACGGATCACCACCATTGGCCACTACCTCATTGTAGGATTTTTCTGCTTTGTCGATCAGGCCGAGGTCTATGGCTTCCTGCCAAACATTGTCGAAAGCAATTTTCAGGGAATGGAAATCATAAAACGCGGCTACATCTGCCGGACCTTTTTGAAAGATGGTGTTGTTGATGCTCTGATCAATATCTGTGCTGGTGGGTCTTTTCTCCAAAGAAATAATCGGTAAACCCACGGCCACCTGTTCTTCCGGAGAAGTAGCGGTGATCATCTGGTGGGCTACATACAACGGGATATCACTTTCTGTGGTTGGTGTAATCACCGGGGTAGTGCTACCGGGATCTGTTCCACCGTTGTTACTGTTGTCTGGTGCCTGTGTTCTGGCAAGGCGGGCAGTGGGATGGTCCATGAAAAAATCCTTCCCGGATCCTTCTGCGGTTTTTCTAAAAATTTTTGGTAGAATATCTGATTCAACGATGGTATCTGGTAAGACAAACATGCCACTGCCACTATTGAGGTAAGGCTGGTACTTATTTTTTTCATCTTCCGAAAGATAAATAAAACCTTGTACCTGCCTGTTGGCGGGCGACACGGCGGTACCAAAAGTACCTTGCACTGTGGTGGTGATATTGCCGATGGCGGTAGCGGCCACACTCATACCAGGTTTCACAAACGAGGTGCTGTTACGGAAACTTTCAGGCACGCGGGAAACACTGTCTATAAACGGTTTGGTAAATTCAGTGGTCCGCTTTTCGTTGCTGAGGTCCTGGTCTTTAATAATATTATCCTTGAAAAGGGTTTGTTTCCTTGCAGAGAAATCCTTGTTCCCTTTAATGGTTTTTTCCAGCGAAGTCAGCATGTTGGTATTGTCGCCGGGAGCGATGCCCGCTGTCGGTACTTTCACGCCTTTTTCCTCCAGCAATGCCGTTTTCAGCTTAATGATGTAAGCTTCATAAGTGCCGGCATTCAATCGCGCATCGAGGGAAAAATACAGCAATCTTTTTTCCAGGGGAAGATCCGGTTCTTCGGCGGCCAGTACAGCTAACAGCAAATCAGGTTTTGTTTCTTTGGCGCCGGGAGGCAGATTAAAATCTTTCGATGTTACCTCCAGGTAAAACTCACCTTCCGTATTGGTGAGTACAGAACCGATCCTGTCGCCGGCACTAAACAGGTCGCTGATGTTGATGCCGCCATTATTGACGGCCGTGCTGCTTCTGGCAATCACAGGCCCACCGGCAGTTTCGGGGTCTGCCCATTTGTCCAGGTCCACCAGCACCACTAATAAATCTGCCAGGCCCGCACCGGATTCCTTATGCAGAATTTTTCCGGAAATCGTATTCGATTTCAAAACAGGGGATTGTTTAACGGCTTCCATACCTATTAAGCATTAATGTTGGGGTTATTGGGGTTTCTTAACAATAATTAAGTTAGTAAAAAGGGAAGCGCGTATAAAACGTCAATTATCAGATGGTGGATATGGGATAATGAATGGCGGGATTAGTCTTTAAAATGGTAAAAAAGAGTATTGGAAGAAGCCGTTATACCGCAGTAGACGCTGTCTGCAACAGTATTAAAACTTCTTCCATTCATTATTCTATATTTTTCACGGCTTTTTTGCCGAGGCGTTCTTCCAGTTGTTGCAGGTATAAACTATGTGGTTGAACGGGCGTACCATGCGATACATAGGCGCCTTCCGGTAGCACGCCTACCCTTTCAAAAGGACGGCCTTCCTGCCGGCGGTCGCCGGTGCAGCCTATCATCCAGTTCATAGCGCCGGGAGGCCGCTGGTTCAGGAATGATTTCGCGCTGCAATTCCAGGCCACTGCCCAGCCAATAGCCCAGCCGTGGCCGGTCCCCATTTCACCACGGTTCATCAGTTCTATACCACCGCCGGGAACGGTGCAATTGTCGATCAGCATGCCGGTAGCCCAACGTTGATGGGGTTGAATCCATCCACCGCCATCGAAGGTGCAATCCATTACTACAATAGGCCCGGTGGCTTTTGCACCGGTGGCAATGTAAAAAACATTGCTGCCTTTAATATAACAACGCCTCACCAATAGCTGAGGACCGCTGGCATTGATGTCTGCCGGCTTGGCGGCACCAATGGTAATGGTGTCGTGATAAATATGAATGCGGTCCAGCGTTACCCGTCTACCGGTTACGCTTACACTATTTATAGTATTGTAGATATCGATATCCGTTGCCCAGGCATCAGTAACACCACTGATAAAAAATGCCTGATGGTGCCGCTCACTGATCGTACCGGTTTGTGTGGGAGAAATCATCCTGAAATTTGAGATGCCGCAATCGTGGAGTTCTCCGCTGCTGCTTATTTTGCTTACCGTAGTACCTTGAGGTGATGTATAGATGGCATCGTAACTATCTGTCAGCGGCACGTCCAGCAACAGGGTGCTGCCTTTGACCGCCTGTACAATGCGATCTGTAGT
>NZ_DATCVJ010000813.1:0-13186 GCF_036566945.1 Chitinophaga sp.
GAAATAAAATTATTTGTTAGGACTCTTGACTATTGTAAAATTTCATCCTATATTTGAGACTTATAAATCCATAAATAAACCCTAATTATTTTTTCTTTATTGTAACCTTAAAAATTAACCCAACATGTCCTTCAAGGCAAAATTTACATCAGGCGGTGAAGAGTACAATGTACAGCACGTAGCCTACGATCTCACACAGGAAACAGATGCTACCGGACGCCCATCGGCAATTACCCGCGGCGGACGCATTAAGCTAACGGTAGAATCTACCGGAAAAACAGAACTCTTTGAGTGGATGGTCAACAACTTTGAACGCAAAGATGGTTCTATCACTTTTTACAAAAGAGACACTGATTCCAAACTAAAAACTTTGGAATTTAAAGAAGGTTACCTGGTTAAGTTTGAAGAGTCTTTCGACTACGAAAACAAAAATCCAATGGTAATTTCCTTTACAATTTCTGCCCGTGAAATTAGCATGGGTAACGCAAAACATGTTAATGAATGGGTGTAATAACCGCTGACATTATGTGGAAAGGGCTGTCTCAGAAAGTGAGGCAGCCCCTTTTTTTTACTATGCCTCTATCCATTCTCCCTGTTCCGGAATAATCGCTGATAAGCCCGCTGCGCTTACCGCTGCAGCCAGTGCTTCCCGGCTAAGGAAACAATGATTAATAACACCCATATGCACCGCAATGACCTTGCTTTGTGCCGGATGTTGTATGGTTTTAATTACATCTGTGGCCGTCATGGTAATAGGATCTCCCTGCAGAAATTGTGCAGCGCCCGCATTCACGACCACATAATCCGGACGGAACGTATCCATAGCCGCCACCACTTCTTCACACCAGATGGTATCCCCGGCAATGTATAAAGTAGTATGAGCATCCTGCAATACAAAGCCGGAAACGGGCGCCATCATCTTACCAATGTCACCGGTGCCATGTTGCCCACCGGTGCGTGTAATGCGGAAGTTTTCCCAGGTAGTGGACGTGTCAACAGGGAGTACATGTGTGAAGCCCTGCTCAATGAGGGCAGTTGCATCTTCCGGCTGACAAAATACCGGTAGTTGCCTGGGTAATATAGCCTGTGCAGTAACATCCCAGTGGTCGCGGTGACGATGTGTTACGAGGATGGCATCTAAAGAGGAAAGCAGATCGCTTAATGCGGATGCATCCATAGGAAGTTCCGTCATCGGGTTGCGGATGGTATTGGCCGCATTGGGTACGGTATCCAGGCTGTCTTTTGCGCCCAGCATAGGATCTACCAGTATTCGTTTGTTATTCCATTCTAACAGCAAAGTAGCATGGCGTATCAATTGTATGCGCATGGTGTATCAAATTTTGAAGAATGGAATAAAGTTATAGATTAATCGCCCACAAGATCCATAAAATATACAGCGGTTGAAATAGCAGCCGGCTCCAGGTATACCAGGGTTTGGCCGGTAATCCGCCGGGGGCAGGCAGGTGTTGTACGGCTACGCGGATATTGGCGGGAAACATGGCTATCAGCAGTATAATTAATCCCCATCCTGCATAATACCTGGTGGATGGGAATAGTAAACCCGCTCCCAGCAACATTTCCAGCACACCGGTGAAGAGGATGAGAAAACGGGAAAAGGGAAACCATCCTTCAATCATGTAGATCAATTTGCCGGGCTTCAGCAGATGAAAGAAGCCGATCAGCAGAAACATAACGGCAGCGGATATACGTGCATCAAATGATAACTGCTGTAGCGCAGGAATAGAAAAGAGGTAACCAATGGCCAGTAATAAAAATGCGATGCTGCATAAGCCGGAAAAGAATGCCATGTGTGTATTTTTTAGAATACAAATGTCATGATCTTCTTTTCAAATCACACTAACAAATGTTAGTTAATCCGCAGAACTCATATTTTTACGGATTCTGCTGAGACTTTCCGGCTCAATGCCCAGGTAGGAGGCAATTTGTTTGATGGATATATGTTGCACTACTTCGGGATGTTCCTGTAGCAGCTGCGCATATCTTTCCTGGGCGGAAAACCGGAGAAAAGAGAGTTCCCGGTTGTATTTATGCAGGTACTGATACTCCGCCATGAGGCGTCCGATTTTTTCGGCCTGCGGTGAGCTGGCGTATAATTGATGCAGGTCGGCATAATGAAAGGCATAACCACTTACCGGCGTAATGGCCTGCAGATTTACCGCAGCAGGTTGCCTGGTAATGAAAGAGGCATAGGAAGTGGTGAAAGCGCCGGGAAAGGCAAAATCCATACTGATTTCTTTTCCCTCATGAAGGGTGTACACTCTTACGATGCCGGTTTCGATAAAAAAAATAGCGTTCGCTACTTTCCCGGCTTCCGCAAGATAATCGCCGGCATGGAAGGCGACTGGCTGCAGGATGGCTTCAAATTGCTCCCAATCTGTGATGGGGGCTTGCAGCAATGCCTGCAGCTGCTCACGTATATTGGAGGTAGCAGACATTAAGTTTTTCTCAGTTGAATGGACTGAACAAAATGGTGATGTCCTTTTTCGAGGATCAGGCTGGCGCGATAACGGGTAGGGGCAATATTTTGCTCCAGGTTAGGCTTGTTGATATCATCCCATATTTGTGTGGCTAATTCCACGGTGGCGGTATCAGAGAGATGTGCGTAGCGATGGAAAAAAGATTCAGGATTTTGAAAGGCGGTCATGCGGAGCGATTCAAAACGCGCGATGTACCATTTGCGGATATCTTTTTCTGCTGCATCTACATAAATGCTGAAGTCAAAGAAGTCTGATACGAAAACGGCGGGATCTTTTTGTTGTTGCCGATGACGTACCTGTAACACATTTACCCCCTCTACAATCACAATATCCGGCTGTTCTATCCACTGTAACTGACCGGGTAATACATCGTACTCCAGGTGAGAATATAAGGGCGCTGCTACCTTTTCCTTGCCCGATTTTACATCTGCCAGAAAATGGATCAGTCTTTTGATATCATAGCTTTCGGGAAAGCCTTTCCGGTTCATGATATTATTAGCCTCCAGTACTTTGTTGGGATAAAGGAACCCATCTGTGGTGACCAGATCCACCCGTGGATGGTTGGGCCACGCCTGCAGGAGTTTTTGCAATACCCTGGCAGTTGTACTTTTCCCTACGGCTACGCTACCGGCAATACCGATGATATAAGGTACTTTATGTACCTGGCTGCTAAGGAAGTTACTGGTAGCGGTATGTAGCTGTTGCGAAGCGGTTACATATAAATTCAACAGATGTGCCAGTGGAAGATATACCTGCGTAATTTCTTCCTGTGTGAGTGGTTCGTTCATGCCATGCAATGCTTCCAGGTCGTAGTCCTGCATTTGCAGCATAGCATCACCGCTTCTTTCTGCCCATTCTTTCCGGGAGAAGTTGATATAGGGAGTGTAGCGGTCGCGTTTCAGAGAAGTGGTCATTGTTAGCAGTTAGCTTATTGTTGTATATAAACAGTCTTTACGTTCAGAAATTCGTGTGTGCCTTCCAGTGATAATTCGCGTCCATAGCCGGATTGTTTTACGCCGCCGAAGGGCAGGCGTGCATCTGAGCGAACCATGGCATTAATAAATACGTTACCGCTTTCTATTTGTGTGGCCAGCCGGGCCGCTTTGTCGAGGTCGCTGGTCCACAGGGCAGCGCCTAAACCAAATTCAGTTTCGTTAGCGAGGGCGATGGCCTGCGCTTCGTCAGCTGCTTCTATGATAACGGCCAGCGGCCCGAATGTTTCTTCTTTAAATGCTGTCATCTGATTGGTCACCCCTGTCAGCAGGGTTGGCGCAAAGTTACAGCCTTCATGCGTGCCACCCAACTCCAGTCTGGCGCCCTGACTAATGCTTTCCTGTAGCTGCCTGGCCAGGTCGTCGGCCAGGTCCGGGCGGGCCATGGGGCCCATGTTGGTGTTTTCCTGGGTAGGGTCGCCCTGTTTAAGTTCCTGGATAAAGTGTTTCACGGCTTCGGTAAAAGCAGGAACAATTTCTTTTTCCACAATCCAGCGTTTGGCAGCAATACAGGACTGTCCTGCATTTTGCATACGACCCTGTACAGCAGTTTTGGCAGCGGCTTCCAGGTCAGCATCTTTCAATACGATGAAAGGATCGCTGCCCCCCAGTTCAAGCACTGTTTTCTTGATATATTTGCCCGCCAGCGCTGCCACACTTTTGCCTGCAGGCGTGCTGCCGGTGAGTGTAACGCCCTGTACGCGGGGATCTGCAATAATGGGCTCCATATCTTTGGACGACACCAGTAACGATTGGAAAGTACCTGCCGGAAAATTACTGTCGGAAAATATTTTTTCAATGGCCAGTGCACAACCACTTACATTGCTGGCATGTTTTAGTAAACCGGTGTTACCGGCGAGTATATTGGGAATGGCAAAACGAAATACCTGCCAGTAAGGAAAGTTCCACGGCATAATGGCCAGCACAATACCTTTGGATTCATAAGAAACATAACTTTTATAGGCGTCAGAGCGGATCGGCTTATGCTGCAACATATCGGCTATGTTCTCCGCGTAATATTCTGCGGACGTGGCACACTTTAATACTTCTGCTCTTGCTTCTTTCAACGTTTTACCCATTTCCTGTGTAATCAGCGCTGCGTGGGTATCTACCTGATCTTTCATGGACTGTGCCACCTGCATCATCCACTGACGGCGTTGTTCCAGCGGCACTTCCAGTAGTTGCTGCCAGGCTTTGTGGCCCAGCTGTAATTTCTGTTCTATCTCAGCGGAGGTGTGTGCTGTATATTCAGCAATGGTTTCCTGTGTAAATGGATTAATGCTTGTAAACATACGGTGCGGTCTTTTAACTTTTAGCCAGCGGCAATTGTTTGCTACCGGCTGAAAGCTGTTAGTGAATAGTCAGACAAATTTACCGTTTTCCACTAAAAAGGCACTTTAAAAGCTGGAGAGGAATAGCTACAAGCTAAACAGTTATCTTTGCATCACTAAAAAAACAGCTGGACTTTATGGCGCTTAGCAGATGGAATATCTTGATAATGGCCCTTTGTACGGGGCTGATCGTTGCCAATATCTATTACAGCCAGCCGTTGCTGGTGTTGATGAGCGACGAATTTGGTGTTAGCGAAAGCAACGCCGGGCAGGTTACTTTTTTTACACAGGTAGGATATGCGTTAGGGCTGTTGTTTTGTGTGCCACTGGGCGATAAGCTGGAAAGAAAAAGCCAGATAGTGGTGATGACGCTGGCGGCGGTAGTTGCATTGATCGCGGCGGCGGAATCTGTCAATATCACGATGCTGAAAGTAACGGGTTTGCTTATTGGTTTTACTTCCGTCGTTCCTCAGCTGATATTGCCATTAGCGGCGAATCTTTCAGACCCTGCCAGTCGCGGTAAAGTAATTGGCACCATCATGAGTGGCTTATTGGTAGGCATATTATTATCGCGTACCCTCAGCGGTGTGGTGGGCCATCACTTCGGCTGGCGCGCGATGTTCTGGATAGCAGCGGGTATCAGTGCTTTGCTGGCCGTGATCATGATCACTACTTTTCCTTCCAGCAAGCCTAATTTCAGTGGCTCTTATGGAGATCTCATGAAATCATTACTGACGCTGATCAAAGAGCAGCCGATCTTAAGGGAGGCATCTGCCATCAATGCCTGTTGCTTTGCGATGTTTGGTATGTTCTGGACGACCGTGGTATTTCTGTTATCGGCAGCGCCCTTTACATACACGAGTGAACAAATAGGATTAATGGGTCTTGCGGCTGCAGCGGGCGCCATGGGAGCTCCGCTGATAGGACGCATTGCCGACAAGAAAAATCCACGTATAGCCATTGGGTATGGCCTCCTCTTTTTGTTGCTGGGCTATTTCCTGTTCTACGCATTTCAGGCAAATATTATCGGCATTATTGTCGGCATCATTGCCATTGATTTAGGGTTGCAGGGTATCCATGTATCTAATCAAACCCGTATCTACACCCTGCTACCGGAAGCAAGGAACCGTTTGAACACGGTGTTTATGACCACCAGTTTTATCGGCACCTCGCTGGGCTCCGGCATTGGATTGTGGGTGTGGTCAGTGGCACAATGGAATGGCGTATGTATAGCTGGTACCGCTTTAATTACATTGGCACTGATCATTTATCTGGCTACTTATAGAAAGCCCAAAGGAGTGCTTAGCGCTTAACCCGGTTCAGCATGCATATCACGACTAACAGGTAGCCCATCATACAACACAACGCTACTTTATAAGCCATATAAAAATTGCCGGAAGTGCGGGCGAGGTAAAGAAAAATGCCGCCTAATATACTCACTCCCAAAGCAGAAGCAATTTGCTGGATCGTAGAATATACGCCGCTGGCTGCTCCTGCTTTGGTGGCAGGCATATCCCACATCGCTACTTTTAATAAAGAAGGCATTAGCAAACCGGAACCACTGCCGTATATGATCAAACAGGGAAGAATTTCCCAGGGCGTTATCTCATCTCCCCAAAATAAAATTAACTGCCCGATAAAAGAAACAATCATCAGCAAACAGGCGACCTGTAATAAACGGATACCAAAACGTGCTGCATTTTTGATAGACCATAAAGAGGCCAGCAGATAAGACGTAGTTTGCACCACAAAATATTTGCCTGCCGCGAAGGGGGCTATGTGAAACCCATTCTGAAAATAGATAGATACTGTAAAAATATAAGCGGTATTCACACCAAAGAAAAATAATACGCTGATGATGCCGGTGTTGAAACTCCGGATGCGAAAGAGTTCCATGGGGACCAGCGGATCGCGCTGTTTTTTACCTAACCAGTATTGATATTTTATAAAAATAAGCAGCAGTACAACCGCTGCTACCAGCATGCAGATCGTCCATGCCGGCCAGCCCAGTTCTGTGCCTTGTATAATAGGATATATCAGGAGAGACAGGGCCAGGGTAAGCAGAATGATGCCCGGCACATCAAAGCGGGTGGATTTGTTTTGTCCGGATTCCTGTACAAAATAATAAGCGAGTAGCATGGCCACCATACCCACCGGCAGGTTGACCAGGAAAATTAAGCGCCAGCTGTCGGTGATCAGGTGAGAAGAAATGAAGTATCCTCCCAGGAACTGTCCGATGGTAGCGCCGGTGCCTAATGCCATGCCGTACAGGCCGTAGGCTTTGTCTCTGTCTGCCGGCGACTGGAAGTTCAGCTGAATCAGTGTAATGGTTTGCGGAACGGTGAACGCTGCCGCCATGCCCTGTAACAGCCGGGAAATGATGAGCATTTCCATAGAGCCGGCAAAGCCGCACATCGCCGAGGTAATGGTGAAAGCTGCCAGTCCGGCGATAAATACTTTTTTCTTGCCCAGGTAGTCGCCTGTGCGGCTGCCAGTAATCAGGAATACCGCATATCCCAGCAGATAGGCCGCAATGACCAGCTCCAGGGCCGCATCTGTGCTGTGGAAGTAGGCTTTGATGGCCGGTGCGCTGATGTTAACGATGAAGATGTCGATCACTGTGATCAGAGGCGCCAGCAGGATCACAGATAGGGAGATCCATGGGTTGATAGTTGGCGTGGTGATGTATACAGACTGGTCTGTTTTCATGTGTGCAAAATTTTTGAACGTTAAATTTTTGAACTGATGAATGGTCGTTGAATAATTGTTGGATGTCGCGTTGCATTGGTGCATGGAAAGCTACTGCCGCTGTAGTGGCTGTCTTCTGGCGTACTCGGGTATCTGTATTTGCAGCTCGTTATCTGCGAAGCAGCGCTATGAAGTGTTCTTTCCTTGCTGGCGTTATCTGCAAAGTAGCGGTAGGGCATTCGCAGTGTACTCAATAGTCTTAGCTTCCCTCACAGTGGTAGCGTTTACAAAGTGCCCAACAGCTTCAGCACCACCTTTTGCGTATTCTCCATTGGCTTAGCGGATTTCTGCGTGTATCCTTGCAGACCGGCGCCTTCGTAAAGGTTGAGGAGCATGTCGGTCATCTCACTTAATTCATCTGCCGGGAAAGGGTTTTTAATCACCTGTAACTGTTCTGTTATAAATGATTTCAGTTGTTGGGTGTGGGTGCGTATTTGCAGCAATGCTTCCTCGTTGAGTCCTGGTAGTTCGTAGGCGATGCGGACAAAGGCGCAGCCTTTGAAGTGGTTGCTTTTCATGTGTTGCAGCCGGAATTCGTAGAGCCCCATCAGCTTTTCTTTTCCCGGCGCGAGGTCCTTCAGGAATTGAGTGCGTTCTTCCCATCTTTTGAGCCGGGTTCTCAGCAGGTATTCCGTCAACAATGCTTCTTTGGAAGGGAAATGCTGATACAGGCTGGCTTTGGCAATACCAGCTTCTTCAATGATCTGGTTAATGCCGGTGGCCTGGTAGCCTTGTTCGTAAAACAAGTCGCTGGCGGCGTTCAATATTCTTTCTTTGGCCCCTTGTTCTTTCATGGTACAATAGTAGGCATTATTTTTAAAACAGACAAGTCTGTATGTTTTTTTTAGCTTTTAGCAGTTAGCAGTTAGCTTTTAGTGAATGCAGCGGAGATAATAGAACTTGTTTTATGCAAAAATGCAACGGGTATCAAGTCCAGTACTTAATACCCATTGCATTTTGCTAAATGGAATTAGCTAACAGCCTATGGCTGTACCAATATTTCTCTTTGCTACATTTACTAAAAGCTAAAAGCTAAAAGCTAAAAGCTAACTGCTAAAAGCTGATTTAGTCCACCTTAGTGATTTTGAGCATATTTGTTGGTAAGTGTTGTTTCACGGGCGTGCTACCGGTGTTAACGGCTACGTCACCTGTTTTAATGAAACCTCTTTCTTTCAGGATGTTGATCTGATCGAAAACGATATCATCCAGACTTTCTTCTTCTTCGTAGTAGAAAGCGCGAACACCCCAGCTGAGGCTGAGCTGATTCACCAGTGATCTTTCTTTGGTGAAGATGAAGAGTGGGCTGCGTGGGCGGTAGCTACTCAGCATAAAGCCGGTGTAGCCGCTCTGGGTCATACCGATGAGAGCATCTGCATCCAGGTCTTCCGCAATTTTACATGCATTGTAGCACAGTGCATCGCTGAGGAAGGTAGGAGAGTGGCGGTGAGGGATCAGGTTACGGTTGTAGATGATCGCTTCTTTTTCCACTTCCTGGATGATTTTGTTCATGGTCTGGATAACCAGTTCAGGGAACATACCAGTAGCTGTTTCGCCGCTGAGCATTACGGCATCAGCACCTTCCAGTACTGCGTTTGCAACGTCGGTGATTTCGCTACGGTTAGGACGGGTGCGGTCCATCATGCTTTCCATCATTTGTGTAGCCACAATAACGGGTTTTGCACGGTGAATACACTTGCGGATGATATCTTTCTGGATCATCGGGATCTGCTCTACCGGCAGTTCTACACCGAGGTCACCACGGGCAATCATTACGCCATCACTTTCCCAGATAATTTCTTTCAGGTTCTGGATCGCTTCAGGTTTCTCAATTTTAGAGATCACCTTCATTTTAGAATTGCGTGCTTCCAGGCGTTTGCGCAGTACCGCGAGATCTTTTACACTTCTTACGAAAGACAAGGCTACCCAGTCGCATTCGTGATCGATGATAAATTCCAGGTCGATGATATCTTTGTCAGTCAGTGCTGGCAGGGATATTTTGGTATCTGGCAGGTTAAAACCTTTTTTGGAAGACAATACACCTGGTAAAGAAACTTCTGCTTTGATTTCGCCATTAGCAGTGATTTCTTTTACAACTGTTTCAATTTTACCGTCGTCCAGCAAAATTTTCTGGCCAACGCGAAGATCTTTGTACAGGTCGGGATAGGAAACGTAAATTTTTTCCATGTTGCCTACCAGCTTCTCGTTTACAAAGGTGAGCACATCACCTTTCTTCAGCGGCAGGGCATTGTTTTCGATTTCACCTACACGCAGCTTTGGACCCTGTAAATCGGCCAGGATAGCCACGGTGTAAGGTTCGGTCTTGTTGATCTGACGGATATATTCAATGATCCTCGCTTTGTCTTCATGAGATCCATGAGAAAAGTTGAGGCGGAATACGTTAACGCCGGCTTTAACCAATGTGAGCAGTCCCTCATAGGTATCACATGCTGGCCCTACGGTAGCCACGATTTTTGTTTTGTGCGAAGAGTGTTCTCTACCCGCAGCGTTATCCATCTGCTTGTGATAGTATTTCGAAAGATCCTTTGTACTCATAAGTCTAATTTTTTAACTCGCAAGAATTTTAACAATCTTAAACCATTCGGGGTCAATTTCCTGTTTGGCTTTTACAGCTTTATCAAGAGGGGTGTAATGGATCTTGTCGTTGACAACACCAATCATTACATTATGGATGCCTTCGAGGAGAGCATCTACAGCTGCATAGCCCAGGCGGCTGGCCAGAATACGATCTGTGCAGGTGGGAGCGCCGCCACGTTGAATATGCCCGAGGATACTTACCCGGGTATCCATTTGAGGGCACCTTTCTTTAATAATGCGACCAACTTCTGTAGCACCGCCGGTTTCATCACCTTCGGCTACTACAATCAGATTTACCAGTTTTCTGCGGCGTTCGTTCGCCTGCAGCTCTTCGATAATGTCATTTACTTCTGTTTTGCGTTCAGGCAGCAATATATGCTCCGCACCGGTGGAAATGCCGCTGTGTAATGCAATGTAACCGGCATCGCGGCCCATTACTTCGATTACAAATAAACGGTCATGCGCATCCGCTGTGTCTCTGATCTTGTCTATCGCTTCTACCGCCGTATTTACAGCCGTGTCGAAGCCAATAGTCGAATCAGTCCCTGCAATGTCCTTGTCAATAGTACCAGGCAAGCCTATACACGGAATGTCAAATTCCTGGCTGAACTTTTGCGCACCATTGAACGAGCCGTCTCCTCCGATTACTACGAGGCCGTCAATGTTGTGTTTTTTCAGATTTTCGTAAGCCATTTTTCGCCCTTCATATTCATAGAACTCTTTGCACCGGGCGGTCTTCAATATGGTGCCTCCGCGCTGTATGATGTTGGCAACAGACTTCGACTCCATCGGGAAAATTTCGTTCTTCAACATTCCCCTATAGCCGTACATAATGCCATACACATTCAGCTGATGATAAATGCCCGTTCTTACAACTGCACGAACTGCGGCGTTCATGCCGGGAGCATCTCCCCCCGATGTAAGGACTGCAATGTTGTTCAGTTTTTTCATATAAATTGCTAAAAAAATATCTTAAAGGCGCACAAAAATAACATTTTGCAATTGTTTTCTAACTGTTATCTGATGAAATAACCTAAATTTTTAATTTCCATCAAACAAAGTAGCAAAAAATTTCAAAAAATATTACGCATGTCAAAAAGAAATAATAGGAGGTGGATCTTTATGAGCGTGAGTTTAATAGCATCACAAGCAATGGGACAGCAGCAAACAATCAATTATCCCGACACAAAAAAAGTAGATACGGTAGACGATTATCACGGTACGAAGATCGCAGACCCTTACCGGTGGCTCGAAAACGACCACAGCGACGAAACACAAGCCTGGGTGACTGCACAGAACAAGGTTACACAGGACTACCTGTCAAACATCCCATTCCGGGCCGAAATCCGGAAACGACTGGAAGAACTCTGGAATTATCCGAAAAATGGAGCGCCAGTTAAACATGGTGATTTTTACTACTATTTCAAAAACGACGGTCTCCAGAACCAGGCCATCCTATACCGCAGCGCCACTTTAGGTGGTACCCCTGAAATTTTCCTCGACCCTAATAAGCTCTCCGCCGCCGGTACTACCGCTTTAGGCAGCATCGCTTTCTCGAAAGACGGTAAACACGCCGCCTACCTGCTCGCCAAAGCCGGCTCCGACTGGCAGGAAGGCTTTGTTATGGACGTAGCCTCCAAACAGCTCCTGTCCGATAAACTGGAATGGGTGAAGTTCAGCGGCCTCGCCTGGAAAGGCGATGGCTTCTATTACAGCCGCTATGACAAACCAGACGAGCAAAACAAATTATCCGGTAAAAACCAGTTCCAGAAAGTATACTACCATAAATTAGGAGATACGCAGGATAAGGATGTATTAATATATAAAGACGATGCACATCCCCTGCGTAACGCCACCGTACAGGTAACGGAAGATGAACGTTTCCTCATCCTCAATACTTCGGAAGGTACTTCCGGCCGGGAACTCCAATACCTCGATACCCACAATCCGGCGCAAAAAGACTTTGCCATGCTGGTAAAAGGCTTCGATTATGAACCCGGCGTAATAGATAATAATGGCGACAAACTAATGGTACGCACCAATCACAACGCTCCTAATTATAAAGTGGTGCTGATTGATCCGGCTAATCCGGCGGAAGCCAGCTGGAAAGTGATTGTTCCGGAAAAGAAAGAAGCATTGCAAGGCGCCGGCACCGGCGGCGGTAACTTATTCCTTTCTTACCTGAAGGACGCGGCCACCAAAGTATATCAGTATGATTACAACGGTAAACAGGTACGCGAGGTAACATTACCCGGCATTGGTACTGCCGGCGGGTTTGGGGGTAAAATTGAAGATAAGGAGTTCTTCTATACCTATACATCTTTCGTAACACCACCTACGGTATATAAATATGATATCGCCACCGGTACCTCCGCTTTATATGATAAGGCGGATGTGAAATTCAATCCGGCCAGCTACGAAACCAAACAAGTATTCTTCAAAAGTGCCGATGGCGCCAGCGTTCCGATGTTCCTTTCCTACAAAAAAGGAATCCGGCTCAATGGCAGCAACCCGGTATTGATTTATGGATATGGTGGTTTCAACATTCCGCAAACGCCGGGCTTCAGCGTATCCAACCTGTACTTTATGGAACAGGGAGGCATCTACGCAGTAGTGGGCCTGCGTGGTGGCAGCGAGTACGGCGAGGCATGGCATAAAGCCGGTATGCTCGATAAGAAACAGAATGTATTCAATGATTTTATTGGCGCGGCAGAGTACCTGATCAAAAGCAAATACACCAATCCTACGAAGATTGCCATCCGCGGAGGTTCCAACGGTGGCTTGCTGGTAGGCGCCTGTATGACGCAACGTCCGGAACTCTTTAAAGTGGCCTTGCCGGCAGTAGGCGTAATGGATATGTTGCGCTTCCAGAAATTCACCATCGGCTGGGCATGGGCAGTAGAGTATGGCAGCAGTGATCACGCAGATCAGTTTAAATACCTGCTGCAATATTCACCGCTGCATAACCTGAAACCAGGAACGGCCTATCCGGCTACCCTGATTACTACCGCAGATCATGACG
>NZ_DATCVJ010000814.1:0-6380 GCF_036566945.1 Chitinophaga sp.
AAGCCCTGATTATTCAGGACTAACTTTTTCTTGGGGTGACGATCGAATAGATTTCTATGCTCGTCAAGTATTGACAGACCCCAACAGGAAAACTGGGAATGCGAGAAGCTGGGTTGAAATCAGCCAAAACCACCATATTACCTTGCTTCATAGTCTTTTGTAAAATCAATTTTTCCAATCACCTCTTGTTTTTAGTTTCTCGCGAACAATAAAAGAAATGGCATTGCTGTCAAGATGAGATGAAAGTGCTTCACAAAGCAACCAATTTCGATCTTTCTTTCGAAATGGTATTTTATGTTCAATTAAGCTATCAATAAGTTCATCACGCCATAACAATTTGGCTATAAAAAATCCTTCCGTTCTTTTATTTAGTCTGGGCTTCCTTAGCTGTTTTATTGACTTAATACCATTTTTATCATCGCACACTATTATACCCACCCAAGAAGGAACACAAGCAACAATTTTTTCATAATACTTGTTCTCCGTTACTACTGATAAGTAATCAAAAACCTTTGTGTACGCTTCAATTTGAGAGGGAAGTCTTTGTAATGTATCGGAAGCACTTTTAATTTCATAGCCATGTATAGAACCGTTTATTACGGCAACATCAATTCTTGCTTTTGCAACTGGCAAAGTAAATTCTTCAACGACTTTGGAGTTAGGATCTTCCAAAAAATGTGATAATTGTGTAGTCCTAAGCAGCTTGCGGATACAAGGATCTTTCATGTAACCTAATTTAGCATAAATTACTTCAAAATGCAAAAGTACAGTGTTTATTCTATAAATAATAATGACCTGCAGCGCCATCCTTAGAAGAAATTGCTTATCACCAACGGGCCAACGGGTATTAAAGAATAAATTCTTTTAGATTTCATTGAGCTTCCAGATGATCCAGTGCCTTCCAATCAATTAAATGCTTCTTACCTAACTTTTTGCTAGAGACAACTCCTTTCTTAATCCACCGACGCAACGTCAAAGGGCTAATATTTAGCATTTGCGCCGCTTCTTTAAGATTTAAGAGCGGCTTATTTTCCAATGTATTCCAGGAAATAGTCGCCGATGCAACGGTTTGTTGTACACTTACGTCATCAATTGCGGATTTCAGCTTTTCCTCCCGCTTTGCCTGTTTATACGCTTTTCTATTGCAAGCATGGGAGCAATACCGTGTAAGCATTGTTTTAGCGATAAATTCCTGTTGGCAATGCTGGCAAACCTTATTCAGTCGCATATTACTGCTCATGATAATTCCGATTTTGGGTTACTAATAAGAAGGAGCAGAGCGTATCATTCCGTATCATACCGTATCGTTTGAGTATCATTACATATCATTCTACTCCCGGATTCATGCCACGAAGTCCCGGACTTTTCTATTAGTAACCAACATCACAACAGGAAAACGCTAATTAAAGGCAAAGAAAGCATAACTATGAGCAAGTGAAACCCACTATCATAGCACAAAAGGCAAGAAAAAGCATATTAAAGGAAACTTGATTACTTCCCGATACAAAACTTACTAAAAATATAATCCAGCCTATCTTCATTCGTCACCTCTCCGGTAATCTCTCCCAAGTAATGCAAGCAAAGTCTGATATCCAGTGCCAGCAAATCCCCGGGCAATCCGTTATCCATGCCTTCTTTCACATCCTGCAATGATTTCAGTACTTCCTGTAGTGCCGCATAGTGTCGTGCGTTGGTGATAATGGTATCTTCAGTATTTACCTCGCCGGCTAATACTTTGCGGACCAATGCATCTTTGAGGTCTTGTATATGTGCATGATTTTTTGCGGAGATAAAAAGTATATCTGGGGTATCAGAGAATTTAGTACGGATAGCTGTTTCCCCGGTGATATCTGTTTTATTGCCCACGAGGAGGTAGTTGATATTATCGGCTTCAAAAGCGCTGATCTGATTACGTATATCCGTGGCCGATAGTTCATTCACATCAAACAAATAAACGACAACCCCTGCTTCTTTGATTTTTTCCATTGTTTTCTGCACACCTATGCTTTCGATGGTATCCAGACTTTCGCGGATGCCGGCGGTATCGATGAGGCGGAAGAGGATGCCGTCAATATTGAGAATTTCTTCGATGGTATCACGGGTAGTACCTGCAATATCGCTGACGATAGCCCTGTTTTCATTGAGGAGGGTATTGAGGAGGGTAGATTTACCTGCATTGGGTTTACCTACTATCGCGGTGTTTACGCCGTTTTTAATGACGTTGCCCATGCGGAAGGAGTCGATCAGGTGTTGCAGTACGCCGGTAGCATTTGAAACAAGGGCATATAAACCCGTACGATCGGCAAATTCCACGTCTTCCTGGCTGAAGTCCAGTTCGAGTTCTATAAGGGCGGAAAAGGTAATTAATTGCTCACGCAGGGCATGCAATTCCTTAGAGAAGCCTCCACGCATTTGTTGCATGGCGGTTTGGTGGGAGGCCGCGGAGTTGCTGGCAATAAGGTCAGCTACTGATTCAGCTTGTGTGAGGTCGAGTTTACCGTTAAGGAAGGCCCGTTGGGTGAATTCTCCAGGTTTAGCGAGACGTGCACCGGATTTGATGGTGGCGTCAATGATTTGTTGTTGTATATAGGGAGATCCGTGACAGGAAATTTCTATCACATCTTCCCCGGTATAAGAGCGGGGGCCTTTATACAGACTTACTACTACTTCGTCGAGTACGCGGCCTTCGGAAACGATGCTGCCGAAATGCAGGGTATGGCTGGCTTGTTGGGTAAGATCTTTGGCGGGGAACAATCCATTACAGATAGCATAGGTACCGGGGCCACTCAGTCTTATCACCGCGATGGCGCCGAGGCCGGGTGCGGTAGCCACTGCCACAATAGTATCATCAAATCCTGTTAGTTTACCCAGCATACCTGTTTAGTTTATGATTATTCCCAAAGGGCACAAATTTACGATAATCGGCGCTACCACCAATGGTCGTAAAAATCAAAGGTCCCGTTCCAACGATGTTGAAACGGGACCTTTGAAAATTATGTTGATACAGTACTACTCCTGCAAAGTAAAGCGGATAGGGAGGTTGAACTGTACAGAAACCTGGCGGCCATTTTGCTTACCAGCTTTCCATTTAGGCATGGTTTTCACCACACGAACAGCTTCTTCTTCCAGGCCACCACCTTTTGCGGCACCTACTGTTTTAACGTCTTTAATGTTTCCTTCAGAGTCTACTACGAACTGAACGAATACTGTACCGGAGATACCATTTTCCTGCGCAACGCGTGGGTAACGGATATTTTTACTCAGGTATTTCGCCAGTGCTTCCTCACCACCCGGGAAGGTTGGAGGTTGTTCTACGAAGGTGAAAATTTCCTCTTTAGCAGGAGCAGCAGGAGCGGTTACTACACCGGTACCTTTACTATCTTCCAATAATCCCGGATCGATACCGTTTGGATCACCTTCTACAGTTTTAGTACTGATGGCTTTGTCCTTGATGTCCTCATGTTTCGGAGGTTCCTCATCCGGTGGTACTTCGTTATCTTTCTTAATAACCGGAGGAGTAAATTGTACTGACGGTTTTACCGGTGGCGGTGGCGCAGGCGGCGGAGGTGGCGGAGGTGGCGTTTTCGGATCATCCGGTAACTTCACATCTTCCATCTTAATTTCCTGTATCACCGGCTTCTTGAGGTTATCTCCCTCTGAAGCTCTAACCCACTGTGATATCATGTACGTTGCAAAGAATATTACAAACAATGACGCGGTTCCCAAAATGGCATTCCGCACACGCTTATTATACTGTCTCCGCAAATCGTACGCCCCATATTCCTTATTCCTGCCGTCAAACAGGATATCAAGAAAATCGGACTTTAAGACTTTAGCAGAATCCATTGTTGTTGTTTTATGATGGATGCAAAAAAATAATTATTCCACAAAACTATTTAGCTGGTGGCGGAGTCGTAGAAGGAACACCGTTAGCTGCTTCTGTAGACTGTATCCATTTTTTATCCTGGTCACTGATGTCTACGGTTGCGTAACGCTGAATTCTATTGATCGCCATTTCGTCAAGGATATCAACGAAATTCTTATAATTGGCTTGATCGTCAGCCTTTATAATCACTACAACGTCTTCTGGTTCACCTTTTGCATTTCTCAGTCTGGCAACTTCGTCCCTTTTCTTAATGATCTCATCTCTGATTCCTCCGGTGTTGGCAAAAGATGTTGCCTTGAAGAAGTCAGGATTAGCAGACGCATTAGGGTCTTGTGCCAAACCTTCGTAATAGTAAACACGATTATCTTTTCCGAGTAAAATGGTCAGGGCCGTACTTTCTTTTACTTTGTTCTGGTCCTTTTCATTTTCGGTATCCTTTGGCATGATCAAGTCCATTGTTTTGGGCTTGGACATGGTAGTGGTAAGCATGAAGAAGGTAATCAACAGAAAACCTAGATCCACCATGGGTGTCATATCTACACGGGTAGACTGTTTCTTGGATTTCGTCCCACCGTGTTTCTTCCCTTTCCCACCACTACTACTGGTATCCATTTCTGCCATAGTAGCCAATTTTTTTTAGTTCTTAAATCAACAGCCTTCCTGGTCAGGAAGCATTTGCTGTCGTTTACTTCTTTTTGCCACCAGCCTGTTGTTCTTCCCAGGCAGCGGTGCCTTTAGGCGCCTCTTCCAGGTTAGTCACCAGGTTCAGTTTCTGGATTTTCTTCTTTTTGAAAGTTTCCAGAATTTCTTTGATTTTAGGATAAGGAGTCTGGTTATCCGCCTTAATACAATACTTCACTTTATTGAGGCTTGTACCCTGAGCTGCGTTACCATAATCAATCCATGCTCCTAATTCACCGTTGGCAGAATCTGTAGGGATTCCTTTATCCAGACCGGAAGTTTTACGTTGATCCTCTGTGAGGCCAAGGTAAGCTTTCAGATCTTTGATAGGTGCTCCTACGCTGGCTCCGGTAACAAAGTTTTTCATTTCTTTCTCATCCAGATTCAGCTTATACTGCGTATTCAGATCTTCTATCAGCTTTCTTCTTTTAGGCTGGCCATCCATGCTGAAAAACACTCTACCATCCTTATCTACTGTGAATAACAACACATCAGAATCAGGCAAAAGGGTGGTGTTTATAGAGGATGGGGTAACTACTGTTACCGGTTCATCCGGTTTGAACTTAGTTGCCAGCATAAAGAAAGTTAATAGCAGGAAAGCCACATCACACATTGCTGTCATGTCAATGGCGGTGCTTTTCCTTGGCATTTTAACTTTAGGCATCTTTACTCTGTTTTATGGTTTACTTTAAATAGATTCAAAACCGCTTACTTTCCACAAAATAATCTCAGATTATTTGTGATTAGCTGCAAAGCTCTGTGTTAAAGTAAAGCCAGATTCGTCAATAGCGTAAGTGATGCTATCGATATTGGTAGTAAAGTAGTTGTACATTACAATCGCAACAGCGGAAGTACCGATACCCAGTGCAGTATTGATCAATGCTTCAGAGATACCACCTGCCAGCTGTGCAGAATCTGGTGCACCACCGGAAGACATCGCTGCGAACGCACGAATCATACCCAATACTGTACCGAACAGACCTAACAGGGTTGCTACGGATGCAATAGTAGACAAGAACACCAGGTTCTTTTCCATCATTGGCAGTTCCAGTGCAGTTGTTTCTTCAATTTCATTTTTAATGGTCAGAATCTTCTGCTCTGTATCCAGCTCAGTATTAGAAACCATTTCTTTGTACTTTTTCAGACCAGCTTTCAGTACGTTACCCACAGAACCTTTTTGTTTGTCACACTCAGCCAGTGCTGCATCTATATTGCGGTTAGCCAGGTGATACTGTACTTTACGTACCAGCTCAGAACCGCTGAATTTACCTTTTGCTTTTGACAGGTAAAGAAAACGCTCAATCACGAAAGTCAAACAAACCAGTAATACGGAGATCAGGATCGGTACGATCAAACCACCTTTGTAAACAGTAGCAAACCATTTGCCGATACCAGAATCAACTGGATGCCCTTCAGGATTGTTACCCTGGAAGTTAGCTGGGTTACCTAATACAAAAAAGTAAAACAGAAAACCTATCACTAAGCAGATAGGCACAGCCAACGTCGCGAACAAGTTGGATGACTTAGGTTGATGAGAAGAAGCCTTAGCTGTAGCTGCAGTCACAGTTGTTTTAGTCTCAGCCATGTTGATTGAAATTTTAGTGTTAAAAATTAAACTATTGTTTGTTAGAAGTTACTAATTACGATACCCTATTGTGGAATGCCCCTCAGCACTCAATTTACTGTTTTAATCAGTGATTCGCAAAGTTATACGGTTGGTCCAAAAAAACAAGTGCAGCCCAAAAAAACCCACAAAAATTAACTTTCACACATAAAAGCCCCATCACAGGGCTTTTAGACCACTCATTTTTTT
>NZ_DATCVJ010000815.1:0-7667 GCF_036566945.1 Chitinophaga sp.
CCTATGGCCATTATACTTTTTCTGTGAAAGCAAAAGATAATCTTGGCAATATCTCTCCCGCGGCTACGTATACCTTTACCATTTTGCCTGCCTGGTATCAAACGGATGTCGCCTGGGCGCTGTATCTTTTGCTACTGGCAGGTTTCATCTATTTCCTGTTCCGGCGGCAAAAAAAGAAATTTGCCGCACAAAAAGAAAAGCATAAGCAGGAACAACAACACCTCATTTTTCAACACCAGCTGGAATTGGAGAGAAATGAAAAACAACTGATCCAACTCCGTAATGAAAAACTGGAATCAGATGTACTGCACAAAAATAAAGAACTGGCCACCGCTACCCTGCACCTGGTACAGAAAGGCAAGCTGTTATCCAATATCCGGGAAGAATTTATTCAAAGCATAAAAAAAACAAACGATACGTCGGTATTACCTTCTTTCAAAAAAGTAATGCGGCTGTTTGAAGAAGCAGAAAATAACGAAGAAGACTGGGCACAGTTCTCCCAACATTTTGATGAAGTGCATAATAACTTTTTACGCACGCTGAAAAAATCATTTCCCGAACTCACCACTACCGATCTGAAATTATGTGCCTATCTGCGCATCAATTTAACCACCAAAGAAATTGCCCAGTCTATGGGTATATCCGTACGGGGCGTGGAAACCAGCCGGTACCGGCTACGCAAAAAACTAAATGTGACGGGTGAAACACCGCTATATGATTTTCTGATTGACATCAAAGCGTCATAAAAAACATAACAGGATCTTTACAGGGACCAGACAATCGCGGTCAACAGTCCTCGCTTTTTCTGTTTATTTTTGCGGTGCATTTTTAAAGAGATATTTACCTTGGCCAACGAACTCTCCAGAGCGAAATATATTTCGTTAATTCTTATATTAGGTACGCTTACTGCATTAGGACCATTTTCCATTGACATGTACCTGCCCGGCTTTCCGGCGATCGGGAAGGATTTAGGTGTAGACCCTACACGGGTGGCACTTTCCCTGTCCAGTTTCTTCATCGGTATTTCAGCCGGCCAGTTGTTATATGGCCCGCTGCTGGACCGTTTTGGAAGAAAAAAACCTTTATACATAGGGCTCCTGCTCTACGTGATCTCCTCCATAGGATGTATCTATGCAGCCTCGCTGAACAGCCTGATCATTCTCCGGTTTGTGCAGGCCATCGGCAGCTGCGCAGCGGCTGTGGCATCTGTAGCCATGGTGCGTGACCTGTTTCCCGTAAAGGAAAATGCTAAAGTGTTTGCATTGCTCATGCTGGTAGTAGGCACCTCTCCCATGATAGCCCCTACTGTAGGCAGCTACGTGACCAGCGCCTATAGCTGGCATACCGTGTTTCTCATACTCGGCGCCATGGGCGCCCTGATCCTGCTGGCCACCATCTTCTGGCTGCCGGAGAGTTACAAACCAGACACCTCCATGTCGCTCAAACCCAGACCTATTATCAATAACTTCCTTTCTGTGGTCAGCGAACCGCAGTTTTATACTTATTGCTTTGCCGGCGCCATCTCCTTTTCAGGACTATTTGCCTATGTATCTGCTTCTCCGCAGGTATTCATGGACATCTACAAGCTGAGTGATAAAGCCTATGGCTGGATCTTCGCGTTCCTGTCTATCGGACTGATTGGCTCCAGCCAGGTGAACAGCATCTTATTAAGACGCTTCACCAGTCAGCAAATAGTACCAATAGCGCTTATTTCCCAAACTATTACCGGTCTTATTTTCGTGATATGTGCCTGGAATAACTGGTTATCATTGCCTGGCATCATCGCCCTCCTGTTTGTGTATCTCTGCTGTATTGGTTTTATCAATCCAAACACCGCGGCTTTGTCACTGGCGCCCTTCACCAAAAACGCCGGCAGCGCTTCGTCCCTGATGGGCGCCATCCAAATGGGTCTTGGGGCTTTGGCCTCTACGGTAGTGAGTTTATACAATACGCACACGGCTACCCCAATGGCCGCCATTATGTGCGCCGCTGCACTGATCGCATTATCAATTTTAGTGATCTGCAGCAGGAGTATTAAAACCAGGGTGGCAGCTGATTCTGCCGGTGCTGCAATGGCTCACTAAACCATCACGGCGCCGCCGTCTACCACAATAATCTGCCCGGTGCTGAAACCTTCGCGCATCAGGTATAAGTAAGTCTGTGCAATATCTGTCGCTTCGCCTACCCGGCCTACCGGCAACATGCTGGCCGCCTGCGCATACATCGCTTTGCGATCAGCGGCTGCCATACCTGCCCATAATTCGGTTTTCACAATACCCGGAGACACTGCATTGACCCGTATAGGCGCCAATTCCATGGCCAATACGCGGGTTAATCCCTCCATGGCGCCACAGATACAGGCGCCCACTGCCCAGCCCTTCTGTGGCCGTAAATTGGCGATTCCGGTGGTCAATACCACCGACCCTCCCGGCAGAATATGCGGACTCGCATATTTCACCGCATTCATAGCACCCAGAAAACGTAACTGTAAAGCTTCCTCCATATCGGCGGCACTCACCTCCGCCACCTGCCCGAACGGGAAAGGACCTCCCGCCGTAAATACCAGGTGATCAAATGCACCGGCGCTCTCAAAGAAATCACGCACCGCTGCTTCATCCCGTAAGTCTATTGTGAAACCCTGCGCCGTGGCAGGCAAAGTAGCCAACGCCTGATTTACCCGCTCCAGATTACTGGAAACAATCATCACCAGCGCACCATCCGCCGCCGCCGCCTGTGCGGTAGCTAAACCTATACCTGCAGAGCCACCGAGTACCATCACCTTTTTATCCGTGAGATTTGTTATCATAACCGTTTATTTTTTATGAATACAAATTTCGCACGCGGCCACGGGATGGCATTTACCAAATGGTAAAATGATCTTAAGCAGTATAATTTTTTCGAATCCGGCTAAGTGATTGTTGTGTGATCCCCAGGAAAGAGGCAATCATACTCAAAGGCACACGGGCGGCGATATCCGGCGCCTGCTGCATAAAATGACGATACCCCTGCGCGGCATCCAGCCCGGTATATTCATTTCGGGTACGTATCTTTTCCATTAATACCTGCTGATTAATACCCGAGATCAATGATTTCAGATAAGGGATTTTTTCGTATAACCGTAATAGTTGCTCCTTATGCAATACCACCAATTCCGCGTCACAAGCGGTTTCCAGTCCATACATAGCAGGTATCTCCTGTAAAAAGCTATCAAGGATGGTAGCACATTTATTTTCTTTCAGAAAAAACAACGTAATATCTTCTCCTTCGTCCGAATGCTTTACCAACCTCAATATACCTTTGCTGATAAAGAATATTTCTCTCGCTATTTTACCCTCGGGCAACAATACCGTACCTTCTTTTACCGTGCGTACTTCCAAAGCGGTCAACAACAGTTCCCAGTCTGCCGCCGTAAGGGGATGCAGCGATTGAAGATAATCATGAAAAGATCCGGCAGCGGTCATAACAAATAATTTCTTTACAATATTAAACAGAGAATTTGAAAATCCTTCCGCTATCTTTTACCTTTAAATATTTTATGAAGATACCAGCCGTCGCCCTGCTCCTGCTTTCCTTTACAGCCCATGCACAATCATTCAAACCCCTGGCGGATAGTATCCGGAAAGCATATGATATTCCTGCGCTCGGCTATGCCGTGGTATCGGCAGATAGTATCCTGGAAATGGAAATGCTGGGAGATAAAAAAGCGAATACGCCCGCCACGCTGAACGACCGCTTTCGCATTGGCTCCAATACCAAGGCCATTACCGGTATGGTGGCGGCTTTGCTGGTAAAGCGGCAGCTGGTTCAATGGAACACACCTTTCTTCTCACTTTTCCCCGAGCTGAAAAGTAGCAGTAATGCCGCCTATCAGCATATTACCCTGCTACAGACCCTTACTTTCCGTAATAAACTGCCCCGCTATACTTATACCAATGCCGTCCCCACAAAGCAACAGATCCGGGGAAATGAGGCCCAGCAACGCTACGCCTTTGTGAAATGGCTATTGCGACAACCACCGGTAACGGACACGGCTACACTCAATCTTACCAATGCGGGCTATGCGCTCGCAGGATTGATGCTGGAAAAGGCATCGCATAAAACCTACCCGCAGCTGATCGCCGACCTCGGGCAACAATTACATATTCATTTCGCCTTTGGCGCCCCCAATTTCCCCGACACCACCCAAACCTGGGGCCATGATGCCAGCGGACAGGCAGAAGCGCCCGCCAGCAACTATAAACTCAACTGGCTGATGGCAGCCGGCAACATCAATATCACTCTCCCTGATTATGCCCGGTACATACAGGAACAGCTGAAAGGATTTGCAGGTACCTCTCCCCTGCTGACTGCAGCCGATTTTAACTTTCTGTACTACGGCTTACCAAAATTTGCAGTGGGCTGGTTCTGGCAAATGAACGATGCCGGCCACCTGGTATCGGAAAACACCGGGAATCCCGGTACCTTCATCACAACAGTACATATTATTAAAGATGCCAACAGGGCCTATATCTTCTTCACCAATATACAACGCGATAAAGTATATGAAGGACTAACGCTGCTTTACGAAGCATTGGAAAAACATTACGGCCATTAAAGGAAGTTGTACCTTTATCATCTCCCAAAAAACAACACCCATGGCATACAATGAAAAACTGGCTGACCGTGTTCGTGAAATCCTGGCTGCCACCACCAGCAATGTAGAAGAAAAGAAAATGTTCGGCGGACTCTGTTTTATGGTCAACGATAAAATGTGTGTGTGCGTACGCCCCGACAAAATGATGGTAAGAATAGATCCTGCTACCTCCGATGCCATAGTGGAAGCGGAATCCGGCGCGGAAGTAATGATACACGGCGGCAAAGAAATGAAAGGATTTATTTTTGTAGAGGAAGAAGTACTCAATACCCAAAAACAATTACAGCATTGGATTAAAATGGCATTAAAATTCAATGCAAATGCTAAGCCTTCAAAGAAAAAGTAACCCGATACTGCCCGTCAGGCAATGATTTGTGACATTTTTTTCTATCTCTAAAGCACTCCGGAAAAACTGTAGCATCATTAGGAACCTGATTTTTTAACTGGCATTATTCGATTTGCTTATGAACACTTTTACACTGATAACGGCTTTAGTTACCATTAGTGCTTTAATTTCCTACATCAACAACCGCTTTATTAAACTTCCCGGAACCATAGGCACCGTATAAAGAAATTATTCTTTCGGCCAGCTATTTTGTGGTGTTGTTCTCTATTATTGTATAGGGGCTTTCCCTAAAGAGAGTAGTAGATCGTATGGTTGCGTAGCGGATATCGCTTACGCAGCAGCTGTGCTGCGTAAGCGATAATTATTTATTTTATACGCAGTTCTTTTGTGAGTACAAAGTCCGCCGAACTCTTTCCTATATTAATCTTATAAGTGCCTTTATATATTTTCCAGGCATGTTGGGATAAATCCCATTTCTGCAATTCTGCTACCGGTATTTCCAGCTGCACAATTTCCTGTCCTCCCTGTTTCACCAGCACCCGTTTAAATGCTTTCAACTCCTTTGCAGGCATGCGTTCCATAGCAGGATAACTCACATATGCCTGCACTACTTCATCACCATCATAAGCGCCGGTATTTTTCACGGCTACGGCTACACGAATAGTATCATTGCTCTTGTATTCCTTTGCAGGAGCTGCTTGCCAGGCGTAATCAAATTTCGTATAGCTAAGACCGTAACCGAAAGCATATGCCGTATTACCTTTAAAATAACGGTAGGTACGGTTTTTCATGCTATAGTCTTTATAGTCCGGTAAGTCGTTCAGGGAATTATAAAATGTAACCGGCAGACGCCCTGCGGGCGAATATTTTCCGAAGATGATATCCGCGAGGGCATTACCGCCTTGTTCACCCGGATACCAGGCCAGTATCACCGCATCTGCGTAAGGTGCAATGGCGGCCACATCTACCGCACTACCGGCAGTAATTACCGCTATGATCGGTTTCTTATGCGCTTCCCGCAGCTTCTTCATAAACAGGATCTGTGAACGGGGTAAGCTTAAGGTACTTTTATCTCCACCGGAGGCAGAAAGAAACGCATCACCTTCTTCTCCTTCCAGCAAAGGCGTTAAGCCAATTACCGCCACCGTTACATCACAGTTCTGCGATGCCCAGATGCCGCCAAAGTGCAGCGTATCCGTGAAATCACATCCCTGGTCATATTGCATCGCCATACCCGGTCCTGCTGCCGTAGCAAGGCCCGCTACAAAAGTTACCATGTTACCGGATACGCCATGGTAGTTGCCCATCAACGCTTCCAGGGAAGCAGAGTTGGAACCTGTTACCAGCATAGACGCATATTTATCTTTGTTCAATGGTAATACGCCATCGTTCTTCAATAATACCATACTTTCCCTCGCCGCTTCACGTGCCAGCCCGGCATGGTAGGCATTGTTTACGCTATCTGCCCCAAACCGGCCATAAGGACTCTCTTCCGGTGCATTGTAAAGCCCCAGTTTTACCTGCGTACGCAAACTGGCCACCAGTACGCTGTCTACGTCCGCTGCCTTGAGCCAGCCCTTGTTGATGGCTTTCATCACATCGTCCTGCAGGATGTTGGCACAGTCAAGGTTTACCCCGGCTTTAATGGCCGCCGCTGCCACCTCTTCCCGTGTAGGAATGGCCTTATGCCTTAACCAGATATCATCCAGCGCCCAGCAATCCGTTACTACCTGCCCGCCGAATTTCCATTCATGACGCAGTATATCCTGTAACAGCGTATTACCGGTGCAGCAAGGCTGACTGTTTACCCGGTTATACGCACACATGATAGATTCTACTTTACCATCTACCAGTTTCTTAAACGCATAGAGATAGGTTTCTCTCAAATCCTTTTCATCGATAATAGCATTAAAACTATGACGATCCGCTTCCGGCCCGCTGTGTACCGCGAAGTGCTTGGCACAGGCAGCTGTTTTTAGCATACCCGGTACATCTCCCTGCAGTCCTTGCACAAAAGCACCGGCCATCGTAGCCGTCAGGTAAGGATCTTCTCCATAGGTTTCCTGCCCACGGCCCCAGCGGGGATCACGGAAAATATTAATGTTAGGCGTCCAGAAGTTCAGCCCCAGGTACTGTACATGCCGGTGCTGCTGCACTGCCAGGTTGTACTTGGCACGCGCTTCCGTGGAAATGGTATTGGCAACCTCCCGCGCCAATGGCGCGTTAAAGGTGGCCGACAGCCCGATAGCCTGCGGATATACCGTGGCTTCGCCGCCCCTGGCAATACCATGCAAGGCTTCATTCCACCAGTTATATGCCGGGAGCTGCAGTCGCTCTACCGCCGGACTGTTATATCCCAGCAGCGAAATCTTCTCTTCCAGCGTAAGTGTATGCAACAAATCATTTACCCGCTCGTTCAACGGTGCGGCGGAATTTCTGAAAACCGCCTGCTGTTGCGCACCCGCCTTAAAAACAAATAAAAATAAAATTGAATAAAGAATGAAATACTGTTTTCTCCACATGCTATAACCTGAATTTATATTTAAAATAGATCCTGCCACGCCCGCAAGTTATCACTTAAAAGAGATAATCATTCCATAGCCCTCACTCCCTGATTTAATTTGTTTAATATCGTACAGGAAATAATAAAATAGTACAACTATCTGCATATGAATAAATGGGAAACAA
>NZ_DATCVJ010000816.1:0-2962 GCF_036566945.1 Chitinophaga sp.
TTGCTGCGGGATGTTGATTTTTTTGCGGTAAGAGCCTACAGGGTTATTATCTTCCGGAATATCAAAAGGGGCATTCAGGTCTTCACCGGTTTTAGTACGGCCGGCAAATTCATAAGGCTGATTAACATAAATAGGCAGTCCATATCCATTCACTTCCCAGTTAGCCGGTACTTTAAAATTATCCCAGGCGGCGTCATTAAAATCTACTTTATAGAAATCTACCGGTCGTTTACGCGGATCCTGTACCCAATTGAATTTCCATTGACCATTGAGAGACAGGAAAAAAGCGGATTGTTCTTTTTCCCGTTGTTGCGCCAGGGTAGCGTTTTCAAAGGCAAATGCCGTTGCCCGCATCGGCATTCGGTTAACCGATACCACTTCGGGCGTTTGTAGTTCTGTGGGTAACTGTTGGGCCCACCCCTGTATGCATACAGCGGTGAACGCTACCAGTAGTAGTCTTTTTTTCATTGTTCAGTTAAAAGTTCAGTAACGTCTAAAGAAAGGATTATTTTTTTAAAGAGACGGATAAATTTGATGAGTGCGGAATATTGGGTATGAGTGAAAGGGACACGCCGGAAAGCATGGCTTTCCGGCGCCCGGGGTTAACAAATTATGAAAGGCCGGTTATAATGATACCATACTTCTTTTCTCTTTTGAAATACTTCTACCCCTGAAAAACAGGTACAGATTGAAGAACAGCATGATGCCCAGGTAGATGAAAAATCCACCTATTTTAACGCTCAATATTTCCATCAGGGAGCCCGCGGTTTCAACAGTCCGGGCTATTTCCATGATCAGAAAAGCAAAACCGAGATTGAGTAAATAAAAGCCTGTTTCAAAGAGTGTATTGGTCGCTGTAGCCAATTCTGTTTTGCCGTGAAAAATATCCAGCATAAATACTTTACTGTTTTTGAACAGGGTGCGCGCCACTAACCAGGTAACACTAATAACAACAGGCAGATAGATCATGTAGGCCATGAAATTAAGGGAGGGTTGCATATACTATGATTTAAGATAAATATTTCGCTTGCTGATAAAATAAATAGTAAGTATGTTAAAGCAATGCAGGAGGCCGAGAGACAACAGGATCAGGCCTGTCATAGTAATGATCACCGATATCATTTCTGTCCAGCTATGAATGGTCTGCCAGGTGCTGATCATGACCGTGGCATAGCCGATATTGACCAGGTAGTATCCTACCAGCAAAATGTTATTAATCGCATCTGCCAGTGTAGTATTTCCTTGCAACAGGCCCGGTATAAATACCCTACCGCTGCGGTAAAACAGCCATCCCACTTTGACAGTGATCAGGTAGGTGAGAACGAAATAAATCAGGTAAGCAATGGTATTCATAACTGTTTATTTGCTTGCTGTCACAAAGCTATTTAAATTTATTGTATTTTCAAAACATTCTGAAAGTTCACAATAAAAAGAATATACTTGCTTATCTCATGCGCCCTTAATATATTACCATACACATGATTGAACAATGAACGTAAAAGCCTTGTTGCTGCTGCCTGTTAGTTTGCGGGCAAGCCCACAAGATAAAATGGTCCCGAACCGCCTTACAGCAGAAATGGATTTTCTTACTTTGAGATAACGCCTGAGGACTCCGGAAGCCGCTTCAGGGTAATATCGTTTATAACAATGCTAATAAGCTTTACATTCCATCCGGAAAAAAACTGGAATTTAGGGTCGCCTGTTATGGGAAAACGCGCGATAATGCCGGGGAACCAAAAATAAATGGATTTTCTTACTTTGAGATAAAACCAACGACGTTATGATCAGGAAGAAAGACGGCTTTCAGGGCCAGCGTATGATAGTGATCCCCCGCAATATCCTGAGTCAGAACTGTGCGAAAGAACCGGTGCTGGCCCCTTTGTACATTACCGACATCGGCTATTATCCCAAGGCCCTGTTCCATCACCGGAAACGGGCGCAGGGCGCGGATCAGCATATCCTGATTTATTGCATAGAAGGCAAGGGAAGTATCACCATCAAAAAAGAAACTTTTGTTATACAGGCCGGCGATTGCTTCCTGTTGCCACGCAAATGGGCGCATGAATACAGCGCAGATGCCGACGATCCATGGACTATTTACTGGGTCCATTTTCTGGGTAGCAGTGCTACTGCCATCGCAGATACCGCGATCAGGGAATGGAATGGCTATAAAATATTTCTGCCTCATACCACAGAAAGAATAGATCAGTTTGAAAGTATCTATCAGCAACTGCAGCGGGGTTACCGCCAGGAAAACCTGGTTTATTCCAATATGAATTTCTGGTCTTTTTTGTCGTCCTGCATTTATCCCGGCATATCCAAACCCGGAAAAGCAAGCCAGCAACATGATGCGGTAGATCAGGTGATCGATTACATGAATAAACACCTCGATAAGATGTTGACACTGCAGCAAATGGCGAAGGCCGCAAACCTTTCGCAGTCGCACTTTTCATTTATTTTTAAAACCAATACCGGCTTCCCGCCTATAGAATATTTCAACCACCTGAAAGTACAGAAGGCTTGCCAGTACCTGCTTTTCACACCATTACGCATTAAAGAAGTGGCCATGCAATTGGGAATGGAAGATCCTTACTACTTCTCCCGGATGTTTACCAAGGTGATGGGCGTTTCGCCCAACCAGTACCGGGAAAAGAAAGTCTGATCGTAATATAATCCATCATAATCAGCAGATCATCTAGCAGCATTTTGTAGACTGCAGCCTATTTTTACAGTGTGTCAATCAATTGCTAATGCATTATTTCTCCACGTTGAGGGTAACAGTGGCCCTCACACTTTCTGCCGGCGCAGGCATTATGTTTGCCGCCTGTCATTCGAACAAAAAAGTAGACTTCAGCACCGAAGTAAAACCGGTGCTGAACAAGCATTGTATAAGCTGCCATGGTGGGGTAAAACAAAACGGTGGATTTAGCGTGCTTTTCCGGGAAGAAGCCCTGGGTGTCAC
>NZ_DATCVJ010000817.1:0-1834 GCF_036566945.1 Chitinophaga sp.
TTGTTTTGCCCCTGAATGTCCTTTTGTTGTAACTCAACGTTTTCTGTTCCACATCCGTCACATCGGCCTTGCATTGAATAATACAATTCTTTAAACTATTTTGAGTTAGATATGAGTTAGATAGAGATTGATTAACCGACAGTCATTTTGCATTGCCAACACAGGTTGTATCTTTTGTGCATATGGGACAGTTGAACATGAAATTGACGGAGTTAATTCGAGTTCAATTTTCCATGGTGGACTAGCCAGTCAATTGGATTGAATCTAATGTTGGCTGGATCTGATTTAACATAGAATCAAATTTCTCCTTTGGATTCAGAAATATTATTGCATATAACTCATTATGTTTCTGAGTTAAAATCAACATACCCCTGAAAGGAACATCATAACCTTCTGGTATCTTGCTTAAAAATTCATTTTTAGGTATTAGGCCCGAGGAAGAATCCAAGAGTTGTGAAGGAGAAGAAAGATTCAGGAAATATCTATAACCATAATTACTGTGACCAAATGTTAACCGATCCGCAGATTCTAGCACTCCTTTATATTTTAGATACCCCGTCATAAAAGGACCAGCAATGAATAATGGAAACACCAAGTCGTCTGGAGCCTTAATTACTGCAAAGATGCTTTTTGTAGAATTTTGAAACCATATCACCGTAGTCGAATTATTAGTAGGACTCGGTTCCCAATTCAGAGGAGGAGTCACGTTAATCTCATTCTTAATCTCACCAAAGGCAAGGCCTGGGCCAGATAGTAACGAAAATGTTGTTACTAAAACAATCAAGATTAGGATTCTATTCCATCTCACGCCTTTCTTATTCTTTTTATTCCTTTTAATACTAACCGAAACATATCCAACTCATCGTAACTTGTCTCTTCCTAACTGACCTTGCCCAAGTCATCAGAAATCTAACTTAATTAGTATCTATACTCCAAAAGCTTCAATTAGAGGATCTGGCGGAAATCGTACGCTAAGGATTCGGGTCCAGAAGCAGGAACCCGGATCCATTTGTCACAATTTTGTAGTCAGAAATAATACAATACATAAATAATTTAGAGCGGAGGTACAGTAATGCCAATCGATCAAGACTTTCCAAGGAATCACGAGGTAATGGGAAAACATAGACACGCTGACGGTGAACACTTCCACTTTGTATGGGGTCCGGGGAGATCAGATGCTGAGACTTCTCTAATGAGGAAAACAAACGAAACTAGACTTAACTCATGAAAGACTTTTGTATTTTTGAGTGATATATTTTTCATGAATGTTGAAGAAAATATGAAGTTGATGAAGACCCTAGATGATGCATGGAATTCACAGGACTGGGATACTTTTACCGAACTTCATGCTGATGATGTAATTGTGCGTTGGCCTGGTCAGCCACCTACTATAGGAATAGAAGAGCATAAAATTGAGGGAGAATATTTTTTCAAGGCATTTCCTGATAATCATGTAGAGAACAATCCGTACAAGGTCTTCTTCGGTCAGGGTGATTGGACTTGTTCAATAGCCGATTTTACAGGCACTAACAAGGGTCTAATGAAGGGACCTGACGGCAAGATGATTCCAGCTACAAATAAGAAATTCAAGATAGATTTCTGCACGGTCGCTCGTTGGAAGGACGGCAGAATTGTTGAAGAAAATTTATTCTATGATCCGGTCGGAACGATGAGACAACTCGGTTTGATGTAGATGGTCTCTCGATTAACATTAATTGAAGTAGTGAAGGCTTGGGGGAAAGCCTCACAGGGACAAGCGGTATTGGCCAATAGCATAAGAGAAAATATAATGTATTTTATCTATCATTCACATTGGTTTTAGATATTGGAGAAC
>NZ_DATCVJ010000818.1:0-4457 GCF_036566945.1 Chitinophaga sp.
CCGTGGTTGGCATATCCCCTGGTATCTGCACGATGAATAACTTTTTTCATAACTTAATCTCCTTTGTTTAATACATCACAAATGTCGCTATAAACGCCCGCCTGAAGAATGGATGATCTGTTGAAAAACGTGGACAAAAAGCGGAAAAGCAGAAGGCTATTGAGGCGAATAACCAAAGCGGAAATAATATTCGCTTAGATCATTCGCCTCAATAGCCTTCTGCTTTTTGCTTTCAGCTTTGTGTTTACTTATACCAGTTTCGCATCGGAAGTAATGGTAGCGTTTAACAGCTTACTTACAGGGCAATTAGCTTCTGCGTCTGCTACAAACTCAGCAAATTTTGCTGCATCCAAACCTTCAACGCTGGCAGTTACTTCCAGGTGGCTGCTGGTGATAGCACCATTATCCAAAGTGATAGTACATTTGGTATCAATGTTACCAGGTGTAAAACCAGCACCGGTGATAACAAAGCTCAGTTTCATGGTAAAACAACCAGCATGCGCTGCTGCAATCAGTTCTTCGGGGTTAGTACCAATACCATCTTCAAAACGGCTGCTGAAAGAGTACTGAGTCTTGTTTAATACAGTGGACTGAGAAGTTAAAGTGCCTTTACCTTCTTTACCGGTACCTTGCCAATTGGCAGATGCAAATCTTTTCATATTAATTTTTTATTTTTTCCTGTTAGAAAAATCAGTGTGGACGCCCAAATTACAAATTAATCGGCAATAAAAAACCCCTGGGAAGCAGAAAGGAGAAGGCAGAAAGCAAAAAGCTATTGTAGCGATTGGTTTTAACGAATAACAAATATCCGTATTAATCAATCGCTACAATAGCTTTTAACTTTATCCTTTCTATCTTCTCTTATATCGTTTCTACCAGTTCTGCCATTGGCTTACGTACCTTCTTAGCATGTTGCATAACATCATCAGCTGCTCTGAATCCCACACCAGCAATTACTACGGCAGTAAGACCTTTATCTTTCAGTCCTAAAATTTCATCATACTTTGCTGCGTCAAAGCCTTCCATAGGGCAGGCATCCACGTTTTCAACCGCTGCGGCAGTAAGCAGGGTACCCAATGCCAGGTAAACCTGTTTAGCGCTCCATACGGCAGTTCCTTCTGCACCTAAGCGGGTAACAACTCCCTTCGTCATTCCGGAAAAACCTGCCAGCTGCTCAGATACTATGTTGCGCGTTTCCGCGATATTATTCATATAGTCATCTACGTGAGATTCATTCAAGTCTGTATATCTCGCAAAAACAATCAGTTGTGATGCATCCGTGATCTGTGACTGATTATTGGAGGCGGCCTTCAATTGCTCACGTACTGCCGGATTCTCTACAATCAGGATCTTATAGGGTTGTAAACCATAAGAAGACGCCGAAAGTCTTGTTGCGGCAATTAGTTTATCCAGCTGTGCTGCACTCAGTTTCTTAGCCGGATCAAATTTCTTAACGGCATAACGCCATTCCAGTTTATTCAGAATATCCATCTTCCTCTATTATTTCGTCATTATTATTCAGATATGCTGTTCCGGATACAGGGCTGTAAATAAACAGCATATCTAAATAATGATATGAAAATGCTTATTGTTTTATCATTTGTACACTCGCCAGTAACTTCACCTCATCGCTTAGTAATAAGCCACCAGTTTCAGTTGTAGCGTGGAAAGTAAGACCAAAATCTTTACGGTTAATCTTACCGCTTAATTCAAATCCTGCTTTAGTCTGACCATATGGATCTACTACTTCGCCACCAAATTCAACATTCAATTCTACCGGACGGGTATTATCACGGATGGTTAAATCACCTACCAGTTTATAAGTATCTGCGTCTATCTTCTTTACTTCTTTAGACACGAATGTCAGCTTTGGATATTTTTCTGCTTCAAAGAAATCTCCTTGCTTCAGGTGAGCATCACGCTGCGCATTCTGTGTGGAAATACTGTCGATGTCTGCTTCGAAAGAGATATTAGCAGTGCTGAAATCATTATCGGCAGTAGTCTGCATGGTACCATCAAATTTTGCAAACTGACCGGTTACAGTCGTGATCATCAGGTGCTTGATTTTAAATTGCACGTCACTGTGTGAAGGATCAATTTTCCAGGTTGTCATATAGTTTTTTGTTTTAGTATTGTTAGATAAAGTGATTAATGTAATTCGCCCATTTTACCGGCGTTGTAGTCGTCAATAGCCGCTCTGATATCTTCTTCCGTATTCATTACAAAAGGACCGTATGCAAAAATGGGTTCATCTATCGGTTCTCCGCTCAACACTACCATGGCAGTGTCTTTCAGCGCAGTAATCGTAATGTCTGTACCATTCTTTTCGAATAAAGCGGTTTCTACTGCTTTCACGGATTGTCCGTTGATAGCCGCTTCTCCCTGAAACACTACCGCTATTGTATTGAAATGTTCCGCTACCGTAATGGTGATGCTGTCATCTTTTTTCAGATGCACATCCAATACATTCACGGGTGAAAAAGTAGTAGCGGCGCCTTTAGTACCGTTATATTCTCCGGCAATCACTCTTACATAACCTTCTGCGCTCACCTTTACTACAGGTATATCTGCTTTGGTCAGGTTCTGATAAGCCGGTGGGTTATTTTTAAATGCTTTGGGAAGATTTACCCACAGCTGGGCAAATTCCGCCTTACCACCTGTTTTAGTGAATGCTTCGCTGTATTTTTCTTCGTGTAAAATTCCTCCTGCAGCGGTCATCCATTGTACATCACCGGGGAAAAGAAATCCGTGGCTACCGGTAGAATCCCGGTGTTCCAGTTCTCCCTGGTACACGATGGTTACTGTTTCAAAACCTTTGTGCGGATGTTCGCCTACGCCACGGGGCCTTGGGCTGGGTGGTATGTAGTTGGGAGCGGCGTAGTCCATCATAATAAATGGGCTCACCTGGTTATTTTCAGAACGGGTGCCTCCTGGTAAGGTGCTTTGCACCCTGAAACCGTCGCCTACCATATGTGGGGCGGCTGCAATGACTATCTGGCTTACATGTTTTTGTGTGTTCATATTGTTTGCCTCCTAAGACAACACAAAAGTACATGTTACAACATCATTTAAGAATGGATAAAACACTGCTAGTGATGGACTTTTTTAAAATCCAGCGGAAATCCTATGCAGACGGGCTTATAGAAGAACGGGATGCGTCCTTAAATTCAGAAGGGCTCTGGTTGGTGTATTTCTTAAAAAAGCGGCTGAAATAGTGAGGATCGTCAAAACCCAGCTTGTAGGCTATTTCTTTGGCGGTAAGGTCTGTATTGTACAAATAGCGCTGCGCTTCAAGGATCACACGATTACGGATGTGTTCGCCAGCGGTAATTCCTGATAATTGCTTGCTGATTTCGTTTAGCAATACCGGTTTTATATGTAATAAACCTGCATAGTCAGATACCGTTTTTAACTCCTGGTACTTTTCTTCTATCAGGTTTTTAAATTTCAGGAAGACAGAACTATTGTGGACTGCATGCTGCTCCGGGGAGATACCCACATTTTCGCCCTTGATACGCGATGCCAGCACCAGGAAATAGCGTAGCAAGCCATGCAGGGCCATATCATATTCAGGTTCCTGCAGTGTTAATTCTTTCATCATCAAACGAACCACGGCGTCAATATCCTTTTCCTGTTCATCATTAAGGTGGATAACGCTGCTAAACTGGCTATTAAAAAACAGGCCGGAGTTAATGCCCGATACCTGTGTCTGATCTTTTAAGCACATAAAAGCATCCCGGAATGCAATCATGAATCCATCAATCTTTTCAGTAGCCTGCAGGTTATGCACCTGTCCCGGAGCCACAAAGAAAAGGGTGTTCTTTTTTACTTCGTAGGTCACTGTATCGATAGTATGCAACAACTTCCCTTTCTTGATCCAGTAAATGGTATAGAAATCATGCCGGTGAGGCACACCAATCTGGTCAAAAAAAGAGTTTCCTAATTCACAAAGACCAGAGACCACAAAACCCGCATCCATTTGCGCGTATTCCGGTAAGGAAACAATTCCGATATTTTCACGTTTCTCAGCCATCTATTAAAGTTCCTGCGGGTTCCTCCTCCCTGTCGGAAGGATCAATGTATTCGATAATAAAGTTGTTCCTTCCTTCTCCCACCATAATCCCCATATGCTTCATTTGCACCAGTTCCAACATACTCAGGAACAGGAAAATGGCATGCACACGATCTTTACAGTGGTCAAATATTTTTTCGAAAGATAATGTACGCTCTGCCCTTGCCAATTCTTCCATATACATCCTGGAGCCTTCCATGGTATAATCATATTTATATACCACGTGCTGGGGCTTATTATCCCGCTCTTTCATGCGCTGCATCACCTTTTCAAAGGTTTTGGTCAGCTTAAAAAGGGTGAGGGTCTGCACCTCTGTACCTTCACTGGTGGCTTCCCCGATCTCGGCCAGCTCCTTCGCTATATTTCCGCGCTTCATCTGCAGCAT
>NZ_DATCVJ010000819.1:0-15684 GCF_036566945.1 Chitinophaga sp.
GCTTAAAAGTGAGACCGGTATTCTTCAATATCTTTCGTAAAATATCTTCTGTCAAAGCATTATTTACATTGATAGAGACTTTACTATTGGCTGGAAGTAAATCATTGCGGTATACAAAACGATAACCGCTTTTCTTTTCAATCAGCTTCAACAGCTTCGTCAGTGGCAATGAATCAGCTTTGATAGAGATGCGACGGTCCTGTTGACCGAAGGCATCTCCTGTTATTTGCAAACAGGTAATAAGAATAATAAAGGACACCAGTTTCATTATCAGTACAACTTTTCCCAATGTTTTTATGCGCAAAAGGATTGCATAATGTATGAATTTTTTCCATACATTTAGGTTGTAAAAGGTCATAAAACTACGACAGGACTACATTGCCAAGTGAAGCTAACTGCCGTTTGATCTCAACAAAGGGGTAAATGTTTCCAGCATTTGCCCTTTTTTTTATATGAGAGGTATCGATTTTTAGTTTTTTTCCAACCACTTATTGGGTAATAAATACTTCATTGCTCACTATCCGGCAATGAAATGTTGTTGTAACCTTCAGTGCTTCCAGCACTTCCGGGAACGATTCATTTTTAAATGTGCCGGTAAAATGATAGTTATTTAACTTGTCGCTGAGATGTATTTTAATCCCATACCACCGTTCCATTTTAAGGGCAATATCTTCAAATTTATCGTTGTCAAATACCAGAAAATTATCACGCCAGGCGGTTTCCACTACCATATTCTCGGGTTGATTACTGCGGATCTTTTCTACTTTATAACCTGCTACCAGGTTGGGTTTAGCTAACTTACTTCCATTACTGTGCTGCAGAATGATTTTTTGATTCGGCAACAATTTCACATTACGTTCCAGTCCATCATTCAGGGTTACTTCAACTGCACCGGTGATCAGTGTAGCTTCTGTGGTCTGATCTTCTGTGTAGGCTTTCACATTAAAAGAGGTACCCAAAACCTTAATCCCCATTTTTGTGGTGCGGATAATAAATGGCTTCGCTGCATTCTTCGCCACATCAAAAAAGGCTTCTCCTTCCAGGGTGACTTCCCGGTCGTCCAGGTTGTTCATATCAGGATTATAGGTTAAACGGCTGCCTCCATTGAGCCAAACTTCTGTGCCATCTGGTAATTGTGCCTTTGAACGGGAGCCGTCGCGGGTAAAAATAGCCGCCATAGCCTTTTTATCGCCCTTCAGCGGGGATTTGTTTGCCAGCAGATACACGCAATAGCTTCCCAATACTAAAACCAGCAGGGTGAGTACAGATACTACTTTACGGATATTTCTGCCTTCCCTTTTCACGGGCAGTTCTGCCAATGGAAGCTCCATCTCCATTTTTTGAAGATGCCTTTCCAGGGCACTCTCTGTTCTATAATTCCATTCTTCACTATTCGCTGGCTGTGGCCAGTTGCTTAAAACGGAAAGTTTATATCTCAGGTCCGGATCCTTCTGCAACAGCTCTTCCAGCTCACGCAGCTCTCCCATCGTGGCTTCGCCCGATACCTTTCTTCCCATCAAAAGCCATATTCTTTCCTGTTCCATGTGTATGATACAAAAGCATGATTATATAGAAGGACAAGCAAATTTTGAAAATCTACTACTCCATCTAAAAAAAAAATTAAATTATTTTGTTTTGATAAAGGAGAGGTTAATGACCTCACTGATTTTTTTGAGGGCCTGGGCCATGTGTACATCAATGGTATTCACGGAAATATCGAGGATCTGGGCTACCTCTTTATACTTCAGTCCATCTTCCCGGATCAGTTTAAAGATCATTTTTCTTTTTGGCGGGAGGGCATTCACAGCCGCTTCAATTCTTTTAACCATTTCGCCGGAAATGAAGATCTGTTCCGGGGTAGCATAGCTTACGCTAAAATCCACCGCCAGTTCGTCCAGGCTAAAGTGTTGGGTACGTGCGGCTTTATTGAGATAGTTGAGGGCAATATTTTTGGTAGAAACATAGAGGTATACCCGGAGATTTTCTACCTGAAGCAACCGCTCCCGGTGATTCCAGACGTTCATAAAAACGTCTGATGCGATTTCTTCTGCAGACTCCCAGGATTTAATAATAGAATAGGCAAACTGACTCAATGGTTTGTAAAACAACCTGAACAATGCTTTGTAAGCCTGCTCATCCCCTAAAGATGCCACCCGTTCCACCAGTAGCTGTATATTAGCTTCTTCCCTCAATGAATTCGTTTTTGGTTGAAAGTTGATCCCTAAAGATAATACGGATTCATATTAAAAATAATATTGTTTTACATCTTTTTTTATGTAATGTATTATTTGACTAATATAATGGTGACTACTGCGTTAGCCCGGCAGTCCTATTTTTTAAACATAAAATATACCGCCCCAATCAGGAAAAAGAAGGATACCAGGTAGTTCCAGCGCAGAGGTTCTTTCAGGAAAGTAACCGCAAAAATGCTGAATACAGTGAGGGTAATCACTTCCTGGATGGTTTTCAGCTGAAAACCACTGAATCCTTCCTGAGCGCCATAGCGGTTGGCGGGTACCATGAAGCAATATTCAAAAAATGCAATGCCCCAGCTGATGAGGATCACCTTCCACAGGGCTACGTCCTGATGTTTGAGGTGGCCGTACCAGGCGAAGGTCATGAAGGTATTGGAAATGGTAAGGAGGAGAATGGTGCGCATGAATGGATTATAGATTTAGAAGTTGTTCTGCCAATTTAGTTTGCGTTGTCCTTTTGATCTGTTGTTTTATTCGCATCTAATATATAAGCGTTCGCCCAACATCCCAAAAAAATTCCGTCTTCTTTATATAATACAAAAAAAAGAGGGACCATAAAAGGTCCCCCTGGATCAAACAAAATGGGCTCCCATAGTGAATGATGTTGTGTTGTTGGTTGCTATTTCATTTTAATCAGACTACTGTTCCAGCTTAACTTCGCCCAGGTCTGTTGCTTTTCCGTCTTCCACTTTTACATCTTTAATCACAGCATTTTTATATGGGCTTTTACCGAGAATGGTAATAGTGTAAGTACCGGCTTTGGCAGCAGGGATCGTAAATGCACCCTGGGAAACAGCGCCTTTCAGCTTATCAGCACCATTTACTGCTTCTACTTCTGCGGCGCCATCAGCAGGTGTAATTTTACCGGTGATAGAACCACCTTCTACCGCTACACTTTTTGCGGTATCAAGTACACTTTTTGCGGTATCGAGACCCTGTAAAGAATCTACGCGCTGCAAAGAATCAAATCTCATTAATGAGTCAGTACCTTTTAAGGAATCAACACTTTGTAAGGAGTCAACACTTTGTAAAGAGTCGAGACTTTGTAAAGAGTCGAGTCCATAAACTTTCATGGAGTCTAAGCGAACAAGAGAATCCACGCCTGCGATTGAATCCACCATTGCGGCGGTGCTGTCAACAGACTTTACTGCGGTTACATCTGCGCTTTTGAAAGCGGACATTCCTACTACCATTGTTGCTAATGCGAGCATTCCTACAATTGATTTTTTCATGGCATTCAATTTTTTGTATGGTTAAAAGTTAATGATGACTTTATTCGGCCTTAATAGATGTGCATGGTTTTTGATATATGCCCTCATCGTTGGCTGCCGTATAATAACAATACATCCAGAAATTCACTTACCATTAGTCAAAGAAATGTTAAAGTGAAAAAAAGAATATGGCGCGGTATAGAGGTAAGCGTTCGTAATTAGTAATTTTAAAAATTATCTTCGCACTACGGAAACAATACAAAAGATCAAAAGCATGTTGCAATTGAGTAATGACGAAATAGTAAAAGGCATCCGGAGCAGGAACAAAGATGTATTTGAAGCTGTTTTTAAACAGTTCGCCCCTTCTATGTATAATATCGCCGTGAGGTATGTGAAGAATGAAGACGATGCCAATGATATGGTACAGGATGTTTTCCTCAATTTGTGGAAAGGTGCGGAAAATCTGGATGAAAGAGCTCCTATTAATCATTACCTGGCAAGAGCAACGGTGAATACCTGTTTAAACCGTATAAAAAAAGATCAGCGTCACGAAGTATATACTAAAGAACAAATGTTACGTACCAATCCCGCAGAAAACAATCATTCCCTGCTGGAACATAAAGAACTGGAAGCGCAATATCGTACCGCGCTCGAAAAATTACCCGATCAATGTCGCCGCGTTTTTGAAATGAGTCGCCTGAAAGGCTTGTCACCCGCCGAAATCGCAGAACAATTAAACATCTCTATTAATACGGTATACGCCCATCTTACCACCGCTTTAAAACGATTACGGGTGGATCTGATTAATAAATCATGATCCGGCCAATTTTTTTTTTACTAATGCTTAATGGTATAACGTTCTTTGGTTGTATTACTAATAAGTAGCCATGAATAATAAAACTGACATAGATATAGTAGTCCGCTATCTGGAGGATCCGGAAAATGAACAGTTCAAAAAGCTGCTCAACGAATGGATTCAACAGGACGGTGGTAACCTGGATATTTTCCTGGATATGAAAGCAATGTGGCACGGCGATCCGCTTCCTGCCCCCTCTGCTTTTAATTCTCACGGAAAATGGCAGGAGTTAAGCACTATGCTGGACAATGCGCCCGTGACGGCTACTGCTACACCTGTTACCACTAACACCCGCGTGATTAAAATGAACCGCAGGTACTGGTGGGCAGCCGCTGCTGTGCTGCTTATTGCCGGCACATGGACCTGGCTGGGACCAGGTGGTTATAAAACATATGCCACTGCACAACAACAGGACAGTCTGCGCCTTCCGGATGGCTCTATGATGTACCTCAACGCACATACGCAGGTACGCTATGCCCGTGGATTTGGTAAAGAAAACAGACTCGTAAAAATAGATAAGGGAGAAGCCTTTTTTGATGTTACAAAGAATGACGCCCTCCCCTTTATCGTAAATGCCCCGGAAGTAGAAGTACAGGTACTCGGCACCGCCTTTAACGTGAAAGCCGCCAACAGTGGCGTGAAAGTATTCGTACAATCCGGAAAGGTAAGCGCCGCCTACAAAGGCACAGAGAAAAAAGTGATCCTCACCCCTGGCGTGGAAGCTTCTCTGAAACATAACGGCAAAGAAATAGACACCCGCATACATAAAAAGAATAATAACATCCTGGCCTGGAAAACCCGGACACTGACCTTCGATGATACCCCGCTGACAGAAGTGGTGGAATCATTGGAAGATTTTTATAATGTTCAGATCACCATCAGCAATCAGTCACTGGCAGATAAAAAACTGCTGGCGACCTTCCCAAATATGCCGCTGGATAAGGTATTGGACATTATGAGAAAGACCCTGCAAATTAACATTACGCATACAAACGACCTGGTAGACATCTACTAATACGCGCCTGACCTCTTGCTTATGCAGCATTTATTGCTACAGGCGCGTTGCTCCAATACCAGGTTTGGGTGCGTGCCTGATTTTATTTTTATTGTTATCCTGGTATTGGCCAATGCTGTAGCTACGGCCCAACATCCTATTGCCCAACCCAAAAAGGTGACCCTGCAGTTTAGTAATGCCAGCCTGAAAACAGTGCTCCGGGAAATAGAAAAACAAACCAAATATACTTTTGCCATTTCATCAGAGGAGCTGGAAACCCGTCATGGCGTTAGCTTACATGTACGTAATGCTCCCTTAAAGGAAGTACTGCCCAACATCTTCCCTCCTTCCAAATATAAAGTGGAAATAAGAGATGGACAGATCATCGTCATCCCGCTGAATGAAGCCATATCAGACCTTACGCCGCCGAACAATCGAAATGCCGACAGCAACAGTTGGGTGATCACCGGTACTGTCAACGATGGCACGCAGCCATTGAGCGGCGTTTCTATCCGGGAAAAAGGCAGCACCAACGGTACGGCTACCACCGAGAATGGCACATTTAAACTAGATGTAGCTAACTCCCAGGCTACGTTACAGGTGTCGCTCATTGGCTTTGAAACAAGAGAAATATATGTCCGGGAACGTAAATACATTTCCGTTACCCTGCAACCAGATCTGCGAAAGCTCAATGAGCTGGTAGTACTGGGATACGGCTTACAGAAACGCGCGAATATCACCGGAGCTATTGCCCAGGTAGATGGCGTGCGCCTGAGAAGCAGGCCCGTAGCCAATGTGATGGCTGCCTTGCAAGGCACCGCCACCGGGCTGGTGGTAACGCGCAGCAATGGCCAACCGGGACGGGAAGGATTTAATATACAGGTAAGAGGCGTCAGCTCAGCTTCGGGCAATACCCCTGTTATTGTTGACGGTGTTCCCGGCTCACTGGCCGTATTGAACCCGGACGATATTGAGTCGGTATCTATCCTGAAAGATGCTTCTGCTGCCTCCATTTATGGCGCCCGTGGCGCGGGTGGTGTTGTTCTCGTCACCACCCGCACCGGCAAACCCGGTAAGCTCAGAGTCGATTTCAACACCCTCGGAGGATTTGAAACGCCGATTCGCCTACCGAACCGCCTGCCGTCGTGGAAAGCAGCCAGCATGCAGAATGAAGCTGCTGTTAATGCCGGTGAAGCCGCCCCCTGGGACCCTGCTGAAATTGCCCTGATGCAGTCCGGCAACCACTATGCAATAGATTACCAGCATCCGGATAATTATAAATACTACTATAATTTTGATCCGATCCCTGTGCTCACCAAAAGTAAAACGGGGATTCAGAACTATAACGTGTCGGTAAAAGGCGGCGATAGTGTGACCCAGTTTTCCGCGTCGTTTGGGTATTTCGGCAGACAAGGACTTTTCGCTATGGGCCCCGACCGGACGCATCGCGTGAATGCACGTGCCAGCATGAACAATCGTTTCAATAAACATTTCAGCCTGGAAACGCGTGTATCGTATGCACAAACAAATACCTTTTCGCCATCACAGGCGGTGGAAGGCCCAAAAGGCTTGCTGGCAGGGCTTTACCGTGGACCAGGAAATGTGCCGGTATATGTACCCAATACCAATAATTACGCTTATGGTGGCGCGCCTACTTACCCGGCGCTGGCAGATGGCGGTGAGCGGGATGAGAAAAATAATTATGCTGATGCGGTATTTACCCTAAGGGCGGATAGCCTGGTGAAGGGCCTTACACTACGCGCGGTTTATAGTCCGCAGCAGCATACCCTGCAGGATAATCTTGGCAGAAACACCATTGCTTTATGGAATCGTGTGGACACCGCATTCCTGGTACAACCAGATAACCTGCTTCAGAAAAGCAGGCTGGTGGCCAAAGGCGGCAACCTGCAGGTATTGGCCGACTACGATGTAAAAAAAGAAAAACACAATATTCACCTGTTGGGAGGTTATACACAGGAGACCTATAACACTACGCAGAACACTGCCGCCTCGTACAATGTTCCACCGGCAGATATCAGCAACAGCCACTTTACTAACGCGCCCGAATACACGCAATTACTGGCGGCCAGTGGTTCTCTCCAATCTTTCTTCGGCAAACTGAATTATAATTACGACAACAGGTACCTGTTGGAAGCGAACCTGATAGGTGCACGTTTAACGCAGTACAGCACATCGTTTCAGGGCGGTACACAATGGCAGGCATTCCCTTCTTTTTCTGCCGGATGGCGCCTGAATAATGAAACGTGGTTTAACAACGCGCTGCCGTTTTTTAATGAATTTAAATTGAGATGGTCCTGGGGCCGACTGGGAAATGTAAACAGCTGGAACAGCATTCCCAATGACGAGCGTTTGCAGACCTTTGCTTTTAACGACCGTTGGCCTGTACTTCCGTTTGTCTACAAGAATCCTATTCTACAGGCACATGGCTGGGAAAATATCTCCACAAATAACTACGGATGGGATGCCACACTTTTCCGTGGCAGGTTTACATTGTCGGCAGATTATTTTGTGAAGAGAAACAGTGATATGCAAATTCCGGTGCTGACATCGTCTACAGCAGGTGCATGGCCTATTGCCTTTCACCAGGGAGAAATGAAAACCTGGGGCTGGGAAATCAATGCAGGCTGGAGAAAAGACCAGGGGCCCTTTACCTGGTACATCAACGCCAATTTATTTCATAGCAGGAACGAGGTATTGCGCAATGATAACGTAGCCCCTCAGGCAGGCTGGAACCAGGGCATTGCCGGTTATCCTTATTCGTCCCTGTTCGGCTACCAGTCCGATGGGTATTTCCAGAACGCTGATGAAGTAAAGCAACATGCTTACCAGAGCGCCCAAACCGCTCCTGGTGACCTACGCTATAAAGATATTAACGGCGATAACAAAATAGATAATGCCGACCTGGTGTACCTGGGCAGTACTGATCCACAGTTCTCTTATGGCATAGATGCCGGATTCGCCTGGAAAGGGATTGATTGCTCTGTTTTTTTCCAGGGAGTGTCTAATCGTAAAGTGATGCCGGATCCCCGCTATAATATACCGTTTACCGGCACCTGGCAGCAGCCCTGGGATATTAACCAGGATTACTGGACGCCGGAACATCCGGATGCCCTGTTTCCGCGCTTGTATCTCAACGATCAACACAACACCCTGCCTTCCTCCCAATGGGTGATGAACGGGTCTTATATCCGGCTTAAAAACCTGCAAATAGGCTATACCCTACCGAAGGAATGGTTAAAGAAAATAATGGTCAGCAGTTTACGTATTTATTTCTCCGGACAGGACCTATGGGAAACGACGAAGATGAAGATAAAATATTATGATCCGGAACAGGCCGGTGGGTATAACGGGAACGTATATCCGTTTTTCCGCTCCTATACAGTCGGGCTGGGTGTGAGTTTTTAATGCGTATTTTTGTCTTTCTCAGGATTATACTGATTTTGATGATTTCCCGGATTTTTACTTTTTGATTTTATAGGATTAGAAAAAGAGCGAACTTTGTCTTTCCCAGGATTATACTGATTTTGATGATTTCCCGGATTTTGTTTTCCGGGATTTTAAAGGATAAAAAAGATTAGCGAAGACGTAAGCGGTATATGCTCCTGTCTTCGCTAATCTTTTTTTAATCCTAAATCAAAAAAGTAAAAATCCGGAAAATCATCAAAATCAGTATAATCCTGGGAAAGACAAAATACTATTCTGTTTTCTTTCCTGCCAGTAAATACAACGCCGCCATACGAACCGCCACGCCGTTTTCTACCTGATCCAGGATAATGGACTGACCGGAGTCTGCCACATCAGAATTTATTTCCACGCCACGATTAATGGGTCCGGGGTGCATGATCACAATTTCTTTATTCAGGCTATCCAGCAGCTGTCGGTTTACACCGTAGGCCAGGGAGTATTCCCGGAGGGAAGAGAATAAAGGGGTATTTTGTCTTTCCAGCTGAATACGCAGCACATTGGCTACATCGCACCATTGCAACGCTTCGCGGATGTTATAGCTCACGTTTACCCCGAGTGCGGCGGCCATGTATTTAGGAATCAGCGTAGGTGGACCTACCACCGTTACTTCTGCACCCAGTTTCTTGAGGCAGTAGATGTTGGAGAGGGCTACCCGGGAGTGCATGATATCACCACAAATGGCTACTTTTTTGCCTTCTACGCTACCCAGTCTTTCCCGGATAGAGAAAGCATCCAGCAGCGCCTGTGTGGGATGTTCATTGATACCATCGCCTGCATTGAGGATCGGCACGTTGATGTGCCTGGCCAGAAAATGCGGTGCACCGCTGGCAGAGTGTCGCATCACCACCATATCCACTTTCATGGACAGGATGTTATTGACCGTGTCTATCAGCGTTTCTCCTTTGGAAACAGAAGATCCGGAAGCAGAGAAATTAACGGTATCTGCACCCAGACGCTTTTCCGCTAACTCAAAAGAGATGCGTGTGCGGGTAGAATTCTCAAAAAATAAATTAACAATTGTTGTATCGCGGAGCGTAGGAACCTTTTTAATAGGTCTTTGTAAAACCTCCTTAAACTGGTCGGCTGTTTGAAAAATAAGCTCTATATCCTGGCGCTGCAGATCGCGAATTCCGAGTAAGTGTTTTACAGAAAGTGACATTAATGTGCAAATATAAAGGGTGAAATCTGAATTCTGAAATCCGGATTCATTTTAGTCAATTAGAATTACTTCGTCGTTACCATCTCTTTCGTTCCATAATACCCTTACTTTCTGAGAAATCAGGGCATCAATGGTACGTCCGGTATAGTCGGGCTGAATAGGCAGCTGCCTGCTGAATCGTCTGTCGATCAGCGTGAGCAGCTCCACCGAGGCAGGCCGGCCGAAATCCAGCATTGCATCCAGCGCCGAACGAATGGTACGACCTGTATACAATACATCATCTATCAACACCACCTTTTTATTTTCTATGGAAAAATCAATACTTGTTTCACTGGGCACATGCAACGTTTTACTCTGATTAAAGTCGTCCCGGTAAAAGGTAATATCCAGTTTACCGTAGTCGATATGTGCGCCTGGCAATAATTTCAACAAAGTCTGATGAATTCTGCCGGCTAAATAAATTCCCCTCGGCTGCAGTCCAATCAGCACGGTTTGTTCAAACTGTAAATGATTTTCTATCAACTGGTGACAAAGCCTGTCTATCGTGATAGCCATCTGCTTGCCGTTTAGTATGGTTTTCAAAACACAACGTTTTAGGCGCCAAAAATAATGATTAAATGCAAGAGATAAAAAGCTGAATATGAGAAAAGCTTGATAAACAATGGAATATTTAGTTTTTGATACTATTTTTATATTATATATTAATTTAAAATAACAGATAGCATCAGAAAAGAAGATGTCGGACTCCCCTTCTCTTCGTACTTTAGCAGTATCAATACTTTCAGGTATGAACCTTATTAAGTCAATTATAACTATGGCCGCATTTTTTCAGCTCTGGGGTTGCAATACCCAGGGTCAAATTAAAACAGGAGATAAAATACCCAACTTCTCTTTACAGGATCAAAATGGAAACACTTTTAATATAGACAGTGTGCTGGGTAAACAGCCACTGGTTATTTATTTTTATCCGAAAGATGAAACCAGCGTATGTACCAAAGAAGCTTGTTCCTTCCGTGATAACTTCCAGGATTTTCAGAAGTACGGTGCATTGGTCATTGGTATTAGTTCCGATGGCGTAGCCTCTCATAAAAGCTTTGCCACACATCATCATCTTCCCTTCACCCTGTTGAGCGATCCACAAAATGAAGTGCGCAAATTATTTGGCGTACCTAAAACGTTTGTGATTCCGGGCCGTGTTACTTACATAGTAGATAAGGAAGGCGTGGTGGTACATGAGTTTAACTCTATGCGCGATGGAGAGAAACATGTAACGGAGTCGTTGGCCGCGTTGCAGAAAATGCAGTAGTTATTTGGAGATGTTTTTTTGTTGGATCATTTTGCCGGAAGAAGAAATTACTTCTCCCGGCAAAATGTTTTGTAGGAGATACTATAAACTTCTTAAATCTTTAAACGTACTAATCTCTTCTTTCAGTGCAAACAACTGAATAGCCCATATCAATCCACGTACCAGCGCAAAGGCCACGAGGGCAAGGGAAAAGGACACCTGCATGAAACTACCTTCTTCCCGGTTGGTAAGTGTAATTACGCGGATCAACATAATGAAGGCAACAACAAGGAAGATGCCTGCCTTTACACCGGTAGTACGCATTTGCTTACGGAAATATTCATCAAAACCTTTGGCGGCGGCCATGCTGGCTTCCGGCTTTGGTGTGCCGTCAGCGATCAGACGTTGTTCCAGGTCCGCAACGCGGCGTTGTTTATGATGTTCGGTGAAGTATGTTTGAATGATCTCTGCCTGCATAATTTCCGTGATTCTGAAATGAGGGTGCAAGGTACAAAAAAGGCGATGGATATAGATCCACCGCCTTTATATAAATCATGAACATTTACTAAGCTTCTTTCAGGAACGGATAGCGGTAGTCGGTAGCCGGAACAAAAGTTTCTTTGATACTTCTGGCACTCAACCAACGGTAAAGGTTCAGTTGAGAACCTGCTTTATCGTTGGTACCGGAAGCACGGGCACCGCCAAATGGCTGCTGTCCTACTACGGCGCCGGTTGGCTTGTCGTTGATGTAGAAGTTACCTGCACTGTTTACCAGTTTGCGGGTAGCCAGTTCCACTGCGTAACGATCCTGTGCAATGACAGCACCGGTCAATGCGTATTCGGAAGTGGTGTCTACGATCTGCATAATTTCTTCAAATTTATCGGCATCGTATACATGGATAGTCAGTACGGGTCCGAAGATTTCTTCACACATGGTCACATACTTAGGATCGGTGGTTTCAATAACCGTGGGCTCAATGAAGTAGCCTTCTGATTTATTGTAGTTACCGCCTGCGATGATTTTGGCGGCAGGATCCTGTTTGGCATTGTCGATGTACTTCGCGATTTTATCGAAAGAACGTTCATCGATCACTGCGTTGATGAAGTTGCTGAAATCTTCTGTAGTACCCATTTTCATGGTCTTCAGTTCAGCGACTAATTTTGATTTTATATCGTCAGCAAGATTGCTTGGTATGTATGCGCGGGAGGCGGCAGAACATTTCTGGCCCTGGTATTCGAAAGCGCCGCGGGCTAAAGCGGTAACGGCAATATCAACATCGGCTGATTTGTGAATGAGCACAAAATCTTTACCACCTGTTTCACCTACAATACGCGGATAAGTTTTGTATTTATGGATGTTTTCGCCGATGGCCTTCCACATGGTCTGGAATACGCCGGTAGAACCGGTGAAGTGGATACCTGCGAAGTGAGGATCAGCAAAACAGATATCGCCGATGAGCGGGCCGCCGGCATATACCAGGTTGATGACCCCATCTGGTAAACCTGCTTCGATCATGACTTTCATGAATACCTGTGCAGCAAACACCTGGGTATTGGCGGGTTTCCATACCACCACGTTACCGCACATAGCAGCAGACGCAGGAAGGTTACCGGCAATAGCCGTGAAGTTAAATGGTGTTACGGCGAGTACGAAACCTTCCAGTGGACGGTATTCTACCCTGTTATGAATACCAGGCGCACATACCGGTTGCTGACGATAAATTTCGCTCAGGAAGTGTACATTATAACGAAGGAAGTCGATCAGTTCACAAGCACTGTCTATTTCAGCCTGGTAAGCATTTTTGCTTTGTCCCAGCATGGTAGCAGCGTTGATATGGTAACGGTATTTGGTGGCCAGGAGTTCAGCTGCGCGCAGGAAGATACCAGCGCGTTGTTCCCAATCCATATTAGCCCATTTTTCACGTGCTTCCAAAGCTGCTGCGATAGCGGCTTTCACGTGAGTGGCATCACCCATATGGAATTGACCTAATTTGTGTTTGATTTCGTGGGGAGGGCGCAGGTCTACGGTGTTACCGGTGCGAATTTCTTTACCGCCGATATACATGGGGATATCAGCTACTTCTCCTTTAAATGCGGCTAATTGTTTCTTTAATGCAATTCTCTCAACGGAACCGGGCGCATAAGACAACACAGGCTCATTAGCTGGCGCTGCGTATTCAAAGTATCCTGTATTCATTGTAACCTAATTTTAATATTCGTTTATTTGGTTATTTGTCTGCCGGATGAAACATCCAGGTAACAAACAACCAAATAAACAAATGATTACGTGTTTTGTTTCCGCTGCAAAATTAATGGTTACAACGCCTACGCGCTTATTAATTATTAGTAGATACTTATTAATTATTGTCCTCTTCCTTCTGCATCATGAGATATGCTTTCACAAATCCGTTCAGTTCGCCGTCCATTACAGGACCTACGTTACCTACTTCAAAATCTGTCCGGTGATCTTTGATCATTTTATACGGATGGAATACGTATGACCTGATCTGTGAGCCCCATTCGATTTTGCGTTTGTTGGCGTTGGCTGCATTTTTCAGCTCTTCTCTTTTACGGATTTCTTCTTCATACAGGCGTGACTTCAACATGGTGAGCGCTTTTTCACGGTTCTCTCCCTGTGTACGTGCCTGCTGACATTCGATGATGATACCTGAAGGAACGTGCTTCAAACGTACGGCAGTTTCCACCTTGTTTACGTTCTGTCCACCCTTACCACCTGAACGGTAAAATTCCCATTCCAGGTCTGCAGGGTTGACAGCAATCTCGATAGTATTGTCTACTAACGGATACACATATACGGAGGCGAAAGAAGTATGCCGGCGGGCGTTGGAATCAAACGGTGAGATACGTACCAAACGATGTACGCCGCTTTCTGCTTTCAGGTGACCGTAAGCAAAGTCGCCATCAAATTCAAGTGTAGCGGATTTAATCCCGGCACCATCGCCATATTGCGTATCAATTTCTGATACTTTCCAACCTTGTTTTTCACCATACATGCGGTACATACGGAGCAGCATTTCGGCCCAATCCTGGCTTTCCGTGCCGCCTGCACCGGAGTTAATAGTTAATACTGCAGGCATTTCATCTTCCGGCTGGTTCAAAGTAGATTTAAATTCCAGGTCATCCAATGCCGCTACTGCCGCACTATATGCCTGTTCTACTTCTTCCTCGGAAGCTTCTCCTTCTTTGAAAAAGTCGTTCAGTACCGCGCTGTCGTCGATGGCAGCGTTTACATGATCGTAAAGGTCAACCCAATATTTGTTTACCTTAATTTCCTTCAGAATCGAAGTGGCTCTGACGTTATCGTCCCAGAATCCGGGCGCCAGGCTTAGTTGTTTGTCGTTTTCTATTTTAGCTAATCGGTCAGGTACGTTAAAGAAAACCTCCCAGGACATATAAACGGTCCCTCATAGCTTTAAGTTGCTCAGCTGTCATAGCTGGCAAATGTATGTAAAAATATAGATATCTGCTAATGTCTTAGAACTTTGTTTTCATTGTCCATTTTAGCATAATATTTGTGTTACAACACGGTAACCATGTCGCTAATATTATAAAAAGAGCCTATCTATTATGGTCAGCCATGAAACCCTCCACTTTAAGAACAAATCCATATTCAACACGCTCGGGTATATTATAATGATGGCTGCAAATGTACTGGCAGTAGCACTTCCCATTAATGGCAAAAACACCGCACAGATTTCAAATGAGTATCCAAACCTGTTTGCACCCGCTGGTTTTACATTTTCAATCTGGATCCTTATCTATCTTTCTTTACTGACATTTATTATCTATCAGCTATGGCTGGCATTCTCCAATAAACATCATGATGCATTGGTGCAGCTGATGCAAAAAATGAAAGATTGGTTTCTCATCAATACTGTTGCCAATGCCTGCTGGCTATTTTCCTGGCATTATCACCTGATACCGGTCAGCATGGTGATTATGCTGATGCTCCTGATTTCGTTAATTGTCATTCACCTGAACTTCGGTATAGGTACCACTCCCGCTACTCTTTGCGAAAAAATATTCATTCACTTCCCTTTCAGTTTGTACCTGGGCTGGATCGCTATAGCCACGCTTGCCAATCTGACTACGCTGCTGGTATATGCAGGTTGGGGAGGTCACCTTCATCAACAAATCGTATGGACTATTACCATGATTGGCGTAGGTACATTAGCGAGTATGGCCATGATCCTGCTACGCAACAATATCGTTTATGCGCTTGTTAGTGTATGGGCTTTCTATGGCATCCTGTTAAAAAGAAAAGAGGCCGACGTGTTGGAGGAAAACGCCATTATCCTTACCTGCATTATTGCTGTTGGACTAATTGCCGTCACAATTTCCTGGCAATTCTACAGGAAACAGAAATCCTGATTCTAAAAGATTATTTTTGATGCGCATTTAATATATACAATACTAT
>NZ_DATCVJ010000820.1:0-16260 GCF_036566945.1 Chitinophaga sp.
TGGCTTTTAACTTAAATAAGGCAATCATTCGTTCAAAAACCGCCACCTGTATAGGAATGTAGGCCAAAAATAAACCCATGCCGGTGAGCAGCATCCACCAGAATGGTGTTAACTGATGGAGTTGAAAAAGCAATGTGCTACCACCACAAAGCAATACCCCAAAGCAAATCAGCCATTGCGTAGCCCAAAATCCTTTGATGTTATTCCGTATCAGCGACAAACAACCTACTGAAATCAATACCACTAAACCGCTGATCATCTCTGTTTGTGAAAACACCGATTTATCCCAGGAAGGTTGTATTTCGTTCCATATTTCTACCGAGAAATTATCGCGAAAATCGCGCATGGTAGCTAAAAAAGTATACATCAACACAAAACACAATACACCACCACCTACTTCTTTCAACACCCATTTTTTATCTTCCTTTGTCATCGGTACTCTTTCCACACGTAATAGTTTATCCGTTTCCGTAGGAGGAGGAATAGTGGCCAACATCCAGGAGAAGAAAAGGAATAGCGGCAGAAAAAAGAGGCCGATTAAACAAGGCAGCCACATTTCTGATACGCCCGGTAACCACCCATGGATCACGAAGTAAATAGTTTTTAAGATGCCGGATGATACAATCAGACTAATACTCAATCCCATGCCCAATACTTCCGTAAAACGGCGGCCTTCCAGGTAATTAAAAACAATGCCCCACACCATTCCCAGCGGCAGTCCATTAAAAAAAAGAAAAATGAAATTGTACGGAGCAGGTACCGCTCCAAATAATAACAGACTTACCTCTGCAAAAAGAATCAAACTTATAATTAGCTTCTGCCGATTTTTAGGTTTCAGCTCTGAGATAATTTTAATGCCAATAAATTTAGAAGTCATGTACCCCAATGCCTGCGCCACAATAAGTATGGCCTTGTAATCCATTTCCAGGAAATGGTGTCCCAGGTAAGTACCCGCTGTAAAAGGCTTTCGGAAGGCATACATGCAGAAGTAGGCACCAAAGGCCGCTATCATAGACCATGCAATGAAAAATGATTTCGAACTGTTAAGTTGGTTGGTCAATACACTCGTTTTTGATTTCATCGAAATTATTTTTACAAATTTTTACAGATGGCATTGAGTCTCGGCACAACCAGTTGTTACGCCAGGCAGTTCTAAAAAGCTCCGCAAGGAAATAATCCTGGAGCGTCTTTTATGTAAACGAATCGATTTATTCTTTAAGTAGTTACCAGGGCATTGAAAATGTTTTCACATAGGTGAAACATTTCATTGCTTCTATCACGCCTTCTTTCACGCCCAACCCGGAATCCTTGATACCTCCGAAAGGCGAGCTTTCAATACGGTAGCCAGGTACTTCATTAATGTTCACTGTTCCTACTTTTAATTCTTTTACGAAGCGAAGCGCATACTCCATGTTATTGGTAACGATACCGCTGGATAATCCGTAGGCGGTAGAGTTACTTAAGGCAATCGCATCGTCGATATCTTTGAAAGTAAGTATCGGCGCTAACGGGCCAAATGATTCCTGCACTACCATCTCTGCATTCCTGGGTACATCAACGATCACAGTAGGCCCCAGCAAGGCGCCTTTCCGTTTTCCATCCAGCAATACTTTGGCACCTTGTTCCACCGATTTCTTCACTACTGTTTCCAGGTAAATGGCGGCAGCTTCATCAATCACAGTACCTACTTTGGTGTTGTCATCTGCCGGATCACCACTGGTATATTCTTTTGCTTTGGCTACAAATTTTTCTACGAAAGCATCTTTTATCTTCTCATGTACCAGTATTCTTTTCACGGCAGTACACCGCTGGCCACTATTACGGAATGCCCCTTCAGCAGCCAGGAATACGGCTTTATCGAGGTCTGCATCTTCCATCACAATCAGTGGATCATTACCACCCAATTCCAGAATCACTTTTTTATATCCTGCGGTGGCGGCAATATGTTTACCTACTGCCACGCTGCCGGTAAAGGATACTATTTCCACGCGGCTGTCTTTCACCAGCGACTCTGCTATTTCCCGCGTAGGCCCCAGGAGCACGCTCAGCATGTAATGCGGCAGTCCTGCTTCATACAGCAGTTCTACCAGCTTTACAGCGGTAAGCGGTGTTTTTTCTGATGGTTTCAGAATCACCGGGGTACCTACTGCAATAGCCGGGGCTATTTTATGGATCACCTGGTTCAGCGGGTGATTAAACGGCGTGATACAAACCGCCAATGACAAGGGTTCCCGTAGTGTAAAAATCTTACGTGCCTTACCGCTCGGTGAAATATCACAAGAGAATATCTGCCCATCATCTTTCAACGCTTCAATGGCTGCAAACATCAACACATCATGTGCCCTACCTGTTTCGTAGCGGGCTTCCCGGATAGCCAGACCGGATTCTGCGCTGATGACCTGCGCAAATTCTTCTTTCCGCTCGGTGAGCAGCTGCCTGGTTTTCTCCAGGATCACGTAACGCTCGTATCTGGATAGTTTTTGTCCGCCTTTCAATGCCGTTTCAATAGCCTCCTCTGCGTGGGCTGCATTGGCCAGTGTAACGGTTCCGACTAAACGATTATCATAAGGGCTGCGGACTTCTAATACTTTTTCTGATTCAATAGCTTTTCCTGCAACGTAGCATGGTAGCTTAATAACAGATGTGCTGTTTTGGCTGCTGACTTTTTTGGATATCGGAATGAGAGGTTCGCTCATAATAAGTAGTTATTTGCTTTAATAATTGGCATGGTCAACCTGCATGGTGTCACGATGCCTTCCTCCGTTTTATTTAAGTAGCAAGTGGATGGTGTTAGTTACTGGTTCCGTTCACGGTGAAATCAAAAATGTCGAAATTTCTGGGGTCTCCAGCTGCTTTCATTTTATACTTTTCATTCAGTGGGTGGGAAACAACCATAGGCACCATTTCTTCATAACGTCCGCCGTGGGAGCGTAAAGTACCATCCAATGCAGAAAGGTCATGGTACTGTGGGCGACGACCCACTACCACATCTCTTCCTGATAACACCACGAGATCACCGATGCGGTCTGCCGGTTGTTCCAATACATGCACGGCTGTTTCTCTGTCGTACACTTCGGTAATACCAGGTTGAATAGCCAGCCAGTTCTTTATTTCGTTGATTTTGGATTTATCGTTTACGTGTACTACCACATAAGATCCCAGGGCGCCATGGTGTTTTACATAAGGATCAGTAATCGGGCAGATAACACGGAAACCATTTTCTCCGAACTTCGATTCCAGCATATCTTCTACAAACAATACATTGGGGCTACCGTCTGCTTTTACTTTTGCATTCATGCCGTGATCTGCAGTGGCTCCCACAATCGCACCCAGTTTCAGCAGTTTGCCTATTTCAGCATCCATTGCTTCATAGAAATCCAGTGATGCGGCCGCATCAGGTGCATACGTATGCTGCATGTAATCGGTGAGCGACAGGTACAGGAAATCAGCCAGGCCATGCTCTATAAACGCAACGCCTGCACGCAGTACAAACAAACTGGCATCCGCGCTGTAAATAGCGGGAGTCGTATGTCCTACCAGTGCTTCCACACCATCTACACCATGCGTTTCTTTCTTTGCCTGGTTAGCCTTTTCAGCGGAGATAGCAATTCCTGTCATTTTGTGAGAAAGAATATCTCTCAGTTTTTCTTTGGCAGTAACCACCGCTACTTTTCTTCCTGCATTGGCAGCTGCCGCCAGCAAAGTTTCTGCTCTCAGGTATTCTGCAGAGTTCATCATCACTTCCTGGTCTTTGGCCGCATCGTAAAAAAAGTTACCACTGATACCATGCACTGCGGGAGTAACGCCTGTTACAATAGAGGAGTTGTTTACATTGGTAAAAGAAGGTAATGCACCGCGTACCATACCACGGTAACCGGCCAACGCCATTTTCTTCAGATTAGGCATACGATCAAATGCCATGGTGGTGTCCAGGTATTCGTCTGCCGAACCATCCATACAGATTACTACAATAGGCTTTGCAGCTGGTGTATACTGAATACCATTTGCCGAAAAAGCCTGCGTTGAAATACTACTCATCACTGATTTAATTTTATGTTATAGAAGTATTAAAGGAGCCACCATAAGCGGCCAGCTCCTTTAATTAAAAAACTATTTGAGCAACCACATCACATCATTACGGGTATCAGCGCCTCCAAACTGACTCTGTACCGCCGCCTGTACGTTCTGGCTGTTATTGGTATATTCTGATTGCGGATAAGAGAAACGTACCGGAATCAGGCCACCGTTTTCGTTGGAAGGACCGATATTAAATACCGGCACACCTGTTCTGCGATAGTTAAAGTAGGCTTCGTACCCTGAGTTGTTGAAAAAGGCCACGTATTTTTGCGTAAGAATCTGTTGCAGCCCTGCCGCATTATTTCCTTTATAAGCCACTGCCGGTTGTATCCAGAAAGTTGGGTCCTGGGCAGTGCCGTAAAATTCTGTCGACAGCTCAATCGCCTTTTTATAGCTCGCAGCGGCGTCGCCGGTGGCCCAGCCCCGGTTAATTCCTTCTGCGATGTTGAACAATTGCTCACTGACACTTAACTGAATACAAGGGATTCCGTTGGCATCTTTCAGCCAGTATGCCTGGTTAAGACTGGCATACTTTCCCTGGTTTGTCTGATCTTGTACCACGCTCTGGATATCGCCCGTTTTAGCGCCTTTATAGCGGGCAAAAGGATTCAGTGGATCATCTGCCAGTCCGGAGGCCGGTTGAGCGATTTTAAACACCCTGGCGTCCTTTACAGCGGTAAGTAAGTCTAACCACGTAGCGCATAATGGCGCCCTCGTCACATAAAACGTTCCACCGGTGGGGAAAAGCGGAAAATTATTGCTCTTATCAGTACCGTTATAAGTCATCTGCAGGTTATCGTGGTTATCTACCATCAGCGGATACTTTGCCGGGTTGCTAATGATGGCGTTAAACCGGCCTTTGATATCGAGCTCGGTATCTCCTTCTTTTTTACTCAGGGCAATCAGTATTCTGAGTGACAAAGCATTTACTGCTTTTCTCCATCTGGAAAGGTCGCCGCCATAGAAGATATCTCCGTCCACAGCGGTGGCGGGGTTTACTTTAGCAATACTATCCAGTAGTGTATTGGCATCATCCAGCCATACCAGGCACTGCTTAAATACATCCTTTTGCTTGTCGTATTTAGGATAGTACACGCCCTCGGACGCGTTCATGGCATCACTCAGCGGGATATCGCCCATGCGGGAAGTCATACGGCTATAAGCCCATGCCCGCATGAATTTGGCGATAGCCCTGTAGTTGGCAGTTACTAAATTAGCACCTTGTTTACCAGCTTCAATTTCCAGCCGGCCTACGTTTCGAAGCGTAGTGTATAAGTTATAGTCTGCGGCTCCCCAGGCGTACGACTGATTACCGTAGTAGTCAAAGTTGAGTACAAAAACCTGCGCCATCCGATGTGCATAAGAATAGTCAGACCAGGCATTATCATACATATCGTATTCAATACCGGTTAACAGCAACTTAGGTGACGCCTGATCAGATACGTTGGGATTTTTCTGCAGGTCTTCAATTTTTCTGCAGCCCGTTACCAGTAAAGAAGCAGCTACTACTGCCAGCATCCATTTTATATATAGACGTTTCATCTTTTTTGTTTTAGAGCTTAGAAAGTGAGATTAACATTCACACCAAAACTTTTCACAGAAGGCGTTTCCAGGTTGGTACTCCCTGATGTCCACTGATCCAGATCAATGTTGTGTGCATTTTTATCCTTAGTCAGGTACCACAGGTTGCGGCCTACCAATGTTAACGAAGCTGCATTAAAGAATTTTTGTCCTGCCAGTATGCTTTGCGGTACACTATAGGATATCGTTAGTTCTCTGAGTTTCATGAAGGATTTGTCGATCAGGTTAGGTACTTCACTTCCATAATAGCCTTTGGCGAAGGACTCCCATTTCACTTTGGTTGCATTGGTCTGGAATTTCCTGGAATCGGACACCATATTACCGTCTCCATCTACCACTAGAGATCCGGCAGTAATATTTACCCCATCACCTACATAAGTTCCGGTATAGCCTGCGGTATTACGATTGTTCCAGTCGGCCAAACGGTATTCATTGGCAGATGCCGGAGCGGCGCCCGCCTGCCATTGTTTCTGGCTTACATAGTTCACCAGTTTACCGCCATAGCGGCCGTCAAACATAAAGCTCAGACTCAGACTTTTATAGTGGAAAGTATTCTGGATACTTCCCATCCATCTTTCATTCGTATAGCCCTGGAAGGTAGTATAGCTGTTTTTCAGCGGCCGGCCATTTGTAGCACTGTAAACCACGGCGCCATCGGGAGCACGCTGGAAATCTGTCAGGAATAATTTATCTGTTCTTTCGCCCACTTTCACCCGATTATAAGATTGCAGGGTATCATATACTTCTTTCAGATAACGCTGTTGGGTAGACCAGTTCACCGTAACATCCCATCCAAAGTTTTTCGTTCTCACCGGGCTGCCGGTAAGGATCAGCTCTACGCCTTTACGACTGTAGGTAAGTCCATTGCGTTGCAGCGACGTAGCACCACTGGTAGCAGAAAGCGGCAGATAGAAAATACTCGGACCTTCAATGTTTCTGTAATAGGTAAGATCGACGCCCAGTCTCCCTTTCAGGAAACGCAGGTCTGCGCCAAACTCCATGGATTTATTGAACTCCGGTGAAATACCCGGATCATACAGGGTACCATCATAATACAACGATGGATTACCATTCCATCTGATGCCCGTAGCGTAGGTGGGCGATAGTTTGTAATAACTGCCATATGCCGGATCGGCAGGCAGACCATCATTGCCTACTTTAGCATAAGAAGCTCTCAGTTTCGCGAAAGAAATAAAAGCAGGCAGGTGGATCATCTCAGATAGGACCGCGCTCAAAGACACAGAGGGATAGAAATAAGATCCATGGTCCTTTGGCAGGGTAGATGCCTGGTCAACGCGACCGGTTAAGCTCAGGAACAGCATCTTTTTATAATCAAAATCCGCTAACGCATATACGCTTTTCCTTTGGTAAGATGATTTATCAGTTTCAGAAGAAGAAGGATCTACGCTATTTTGAACCGTCCATAGTTGTGGCACCAGCAAACCGTTGTTGGTGTGACTATATTGGTAATTCGTTCTTCTGTACAGCAGGTTAGCACCGGCAGATCCTTTAAAAGAGAAAACAGGGGTAATATCTTTTGAATACGTTGCCAGTACATCGGTATTACTTTCCCAGAAATAACCAAACGACTCATTATATCCGCCCTTTTGGAAATAGCCACCATCGCCGTTATACTGTGAGGTAGAAATAGGGAAACGGTTTTGCTTATTTACATAGTTGGTGCTGATATTAGAACGCAGGTGTACATCAAAGTTATCGGTGATGTTATACTTTAGTTTCATGAAGCCATAGATATCGTCTTTATAGTATGCCTGTAGCTGTTCGTGGGCAATAAAATAAGGATTGGAATACTGATAGTATTCTACATTTTTCTGCTGGGTACCTACTTTACCGGGCTGCCAGTAATCTCTTAAATCGTTGATGTCGTAATTGGCGGCGCCCCATATCATAATAGCGTAGATTGGGCTGCCGGGCTGGTAACCAATGTTGGGGATATTAGGCGTATACTGCTTGTTATAATTGATATTGGTTTCGAGCTTTAATTTTTTAGAGAGGTTCAAACTTCCGGAGAAATTAATATTGGTCGCATTCAGTTTGGTGTTTGGCACCATTCCTTTCTGATATAGCTGTGTCATGGAGAAGCGGATATCTCCTTTGTCGTTGTTGGCAGAAACAGCCAGGTTGTTGGTAGATAATAATCCGTTTTGTAAAAAATTCGTGAGGTTGTTTTTGCCTTTTGCAGTCCAGGGCAGGGGAATCAGCTTTCCTGTATTGGGATCTGTTTTGCTATCCCATTGGTTAATCATTTGTCCTTCAAAACGGGGCCCCCATACATCGTAATCGGCATCGTTGGTACCGCCGCCTCTTCCGTCTACAAACTCATACTGGAAGTCTGATCCGGGGCCGTATTCAGACTGTAGCCCGGGGATGGCGTTAAAGCCGGTTTGTACCTGTGTACTGGAGTTAAACTCCACGGAATACCCTCTTTTGTTTTTAGAGCCTCTTTTGGTGGTGATCTGGATAGCGCCATTGATCCCGTCAGAGCCGTACAATGCAGCGGCAGTAGGTCCTTTCAATACAGAAAAACTTTCAATATCATCCGCACTTAAATTCCAGGAGTTGGAATTGATGCGTACACCATCTACCACGATGATGGTGCTTTTTCCACGCAGGGAAATGCCGGGATCTCCAAAAAGATCGGTGGAAGTAGCAATACGCAAACCGGCTACTTTACCGGCAAGGGAGTTGACCACATTGGGTTCTCTGGCCTTTACCAGTTCCGCTCCTTTTACTTCCTGTACCGCATACCCTACTGCCTTTTTCTCCTTTTTAATACCCAAAGCAGTGACTACTACTTCGTTCAGCCCCTCATCTCTCACAGCAAGGGTAACGGTGAGGTGGTTTTGGTTATTAACCGCTACCTCCCGGGGTGTGAACCCGATGAAACTCACGATGAGGGTGGCATTGCTGCCAGCGCTAATCGCAAAGTGCCCCTGGGTATTGGTGGTGGTTCCCTTTTTGGTGCCTTTTACCAATACTGATGCGCCAATGATTGGCTGATTACTGCCGTCAGTCACAGATCCCGTTATTTCCGATTGGCCCAAAGCCACGTTCCATCCCATCAATACCGCGAGTACACTCAGCAGTATTGACCTGGGTCTTAAGTGAAACAATTTCATAAATAAGGATTTTGGTGATAAAAGGTTGTTTAGCTTTACTTATCAAAGTATAGTATAAATATACAAACAATTACTATTCAAAGTTCACAAATACTAAACTTGCGCAAACGCTTGTGTAGGAGAGGGAGGGGTGGCAAATGATAAAATGAGCGTGGTATTGAGAAAGAAAGGCCATTATTTAATTGTGAAATTTGCACGATTAATAATGGCCTTTCCTTTTATGTTCGTGGAATTTGATAATTTTCTTTCTTGGCGAAGTGTCCGGAAGTCTGGTATAGAAGCGTAGGCTCATCTCCCCGTCTCCCTTCTGAACTCTCCCGGCGCCATACCCGTAGTATGCGAAAACAATCGGGAGAAAGATGCCAGGTCTTCATATCCCACCCGGTAGCAGATCTCAGAAATACTAAGCTTCGTTTCTCCCAGCAACTTTTTTGCTATTTCCATTCGCTTTTCCTGGATCCATTTACCCGGGCTGGTATTTAATTCCTCACGGAATTTGCGCGATAAGGTTCTGGAAGACATGCCCAACTGTCCGGATAAAAAATCGAGGCTCAGTGTATCCATGTTATCTTTTAACAGTTTTGTCAGCTGTTTTTCAAAACTGCCAATCACCTCTGTCGCCGGGATTTCATATGGACTTTGAAACTCGCGCGCAGGAGGAAGTACCATTATTCTTCTGACCCTTTTCAATTCTTTTGCATAACCCAGGTCTGTTAACAGGGAAGTGATCAACTCTAATCCTGCAAACCCTCCGCCGGAGGTATAGATACGGTCCTGCTTAACCATAATTCGGGAAGGCTCCCAACGTACCGCCGGAAACCGTTGCTGTACTTCTCCTTTCAGCCACCAGGAGATGGTCGCCCGTTTTCCATCCAACACCCCATTGGCCGCCAACAGAAAAGGCGCCCCGCAGGTAGCGGCAATAATGGCGCCCTGCTGCTGTGCGGCTTTAATGAGTGGCGCTGCCTGTCTGGCTTCTTTTTCCAATAAAAGCGTTTCAGGAACCGCCTGTGCTCCGGCCCCGGTAAGGAGAATCAGCACATCTGCTTTTTTAGAAGGCTTTTTTCTGGCGTTAAAGGAGATCGCAGAGCGTGAAATAGCCTGGGAATGTTTGGATACAAACTCAAAAGTAAAAACCTCCGATTCATTCACCATGTTCACAGCCTGCAATATTTCGACTACACTGGAGGCAATAGCCGCGTAAAAACCAGCAGGTAAATAAATCACAAAATGCATATGTCCATTTTTGCATAGTAATTGTCAGATAAGACATACCGAAGATAATGAATGACCGGTAATATTGTTATTCAAAATAAACACAGTAATGAAAGCAATAACATTTGACCGCATTGGCACACCTGACACAGTGCTCCAATTATCTGAAGTACCCATACCAGACATAAAAGACGATGAAGTGCTGATCCGAATAACGGCGGCCTCTATTAATCCGGGCGATTTTCTATTCATTCAGAACTTGTATCCGGAGCCTAAAAGACCGGTATTCCCTCATCAGATTGCGGGTAATCATGGTGCCGGCATTATTGAAAAAGCAGGAAAAGCCGTACACCTAAAACCAGGTGCCCACGTGGCATTCAGCTATTTAAACACCTGGGCGGAATATGTAGCTGTTCCTGCAGCATGGTTGATCCCACTACCTGCGGATTATCCCGCCGAACTTAGCAGTCAGTTTGTAAATCTGATTACAGCCTGGGACCTGCTCAAACAATCGGGCGTTCAGCCAGGACAATGGCTGGCGCTGACCGCTGGCAATTCTGCCGTATCCACATTGGTATCCCAATTGGCGAAGCAACAGGGGGTAAATACTATTGCTATTGTACGTCGTGTAAAAGAGCCCCGCTTACTGGAGTCACTGGGCGCTACTGCGGTAATAGACCTTTCGGTTGAACAGGGAAATATAACCCAGCGTATCCTGGAAATTACCGGCAACAAAGGGCTGAATGGCATTATCGATAATGTGGGAGGACCGGTTACCGGAGAGCTGATCCGGTGCAGCGATTTTGGCAGCCGGTTAATTATTAACGGAGGAATGAGTGAGGAAAAATATGAGCTACATAATTTTGATATTTTACTGAAAGGACTCCAGATTCAATCACATGTATACCGTTATTTTTTCACCCCACCACTTCCAGAAGACCTTCCCCTGCTAAAGAAAATCGCAGCAGCATCCGCTGGCTTTGTATCAAATGTTTCCGGGATACATGCGCTGGAAGATTTTAAAACAGCCATTGATGAAAGCATCCGTTATCCGGAAAAAGGAAAACATATTTTCAGAGGACTTGACGTGATAAACTAATTCGGGTGTGATATGGGATTATATGGAAAGACTAACAGGTAGCACACAAAAAAGCCTTACAGTTTACACTGTAAGGCTTCAATTGCTAAGTCGGGGCGGCAGGATTCGAACCTGCGACCTCCTGCTCCCAAAGCAGGCGCGATACCGGGCTACGCTACGCCCCGAAATCCCTTCTTAATCCGTGCTCTCTGCATTATCAGTTGCCCTTGTGGCGTTACCATTGCTTCAATTGCGGAGTGCAAATGTAGGAAAATGTTTCACATAAAAACAAATTTTTTTTGATAAAAAATCTACAGCCAGCCTAAAACAGCCAGCACACTGCATTTACAGGACAGAACATTTACTCGGAACGCAAGCTTTTTACGGGGTTGGTCGTTGCTGCACGGATAGATTGGTAACTCACCGTTATAAATGAAATGACAATAGCAATGACACCAGCAATAGCAAAAAACCACCATTTCATACTGATATGGAAGGCGAAATTCTGCAGCCACTTATTCATCACCCACCAGGCAACAGGGAAGGCAATGATCAATGAAAATGCCACCAACCGGATAAAATCTTTTGACAACATCCCCACAATACCCGCCACGCTGGCTCCCAACACCTTTCTCACACCTATTTCCTTAATACGTCTTTGGGTGGCAAAAGTAGTCAGACCAAAAAGTCCCAGGCAGGAAACAATCACGGAGAGGATGGCGAAGATGTTAAACAACTTGCCCATGCGCTGTTCTGCTATATATAGTCTGGATAAATCTTCATTGACAAATCCAAATGAAAAAGGAAAACCTGAATATACCTGCCGAAAAACTTTTTTCATGGTGCCCAGCATGTGCTCCATGCTGGCAGGCGTAGTTCGGATAACGATATAGCCGGTATTTCCGTTAAAATTACCTGCGCTGCCATTCCGGATAATGAGGGCGTCAATGGGCTGTTGTATGGGCTTAAAATTGAAGTCTTTCAGAACGCCCACAATTACCCCGGCGTTGTTATCCATCGCCATTTTTTTTCCCACTGCAGTGGCCACATCCAGGTGCATTACTTTCAATGCCGCTTCATTCACTACATAATTATTCTCATCTCCTTTAAAAGCTTTCGAAAAAAATCTGCCGGCTTTCATGTGCATTCCAAAAGTGTTCACAAACTGATCATCTACCCATAGCTGCGGGAAAACACGATCATCGGCGGGAGTTTTACCTTCCCATTCTACTGACCTGGTACCGGTAGCCAGATCGGTGGGCAGGTGGCTGACAAAAGAATAGTTTGTGACATCCGGATATTGGCTCATCGCCGTTCTCAGTGCCTGTTGATTACCCTGCAAATCACCCAACCGCGGAATAGGCACATATAGCAGGTTTTCTTTGTTATAGCCAATATCCATGGTACGGATAAACTGCAGTTGCTTATAAACGACAATGGTGCTCACAATCAGGATCACTGCAATCGAAAACTGCACTATGATCAGACTATTCCTGAAAAATGTTTTGCGCCCATGCAACAACTTCACACCCTTTAACACTTTTACCGGGTTAAAAGAAGAAAGAAATAATGCAGGGTAGCTGCCGGAGAGCAGCCCCACTACGATGGCTACGCCAACAAAACCTGCCAGCATCTTTACATTCAACAGGTGAATAGTAATAGCTTTGGCTGCCAGATCATTGAACAACGGCAACAATACCCAGGCCATCGCTAATCCAATCACCAGGGAAATAAATGACAACAACAGCGCCTCTCCCAAAAACTGTATCACCAGTTGTGAACGAAGCGCACCAACCGTTTTACGTAAACCCACTTCCTTGGCGCGTTGCCCGGACAAGGCGGTAGACAGATTCATAAAATTGATCCCTGCTATCAGCAGAATAAAAATAACGATCAGCGAGAAAATTTTTACGTAATCAGCATTGCCCTGACCAGCTACGTCCAGCATATAATTGGAGTGCAGGTGAATATCCGACAGGCGTTGCAGAAAAAGCTTTCCCTTGGTACCGGAATGATCATTCTTCCGGTACACATCCATAATCTGTTGCTGTAAGGACGCCAAAGCTGCTGGCGTGGCTTTAAAATGATCATTCACCTGGAAATAGGTGTACACATCAAAATTAGCCCATGCCTGCTCCTGGTTAATGGTTCTGCCGTATAACGCTATAGGTAACAGCATATCAAACTGCAGGTGCGAATTATGTGGAATATCTTTTAAGATACCAGTCACCTGCAAATCGTTCCCTTTATAATCGTTATCGATATGCATGGTTTGTCCCATGGCCCGCTCCACGCTGCCAAAATACTTCCTGGCACCGCTTTCCGTTAATACCACTCCATCAGGGCTGGCTAACAGTGTAGCAGGATCACCCTGCAATATAGGGAAGCTGAATATGCGGAGGAAGTTGGTATCTGCATAGTAGATATTTTTTTCTTCAAATTTCCGGGTACCGATGGTGACCATGCTTTGCAAACTTGAAATGCGGGAAGCACGTTTAATGGCAGGAAAACCCTCATTGATAACAGTAGCAATAGGCACCGGCACTACCGCTGCATTGATGCCAGACACCTGTCCTGTCAACCGGTAAATATTGCCCGCATTGGCATTAAACTGATCGTAGCCTAATTCATCCTGTACCCACAGAAAAATAAGCATGCTACCCGTCATCGCCGTGGCCAACCCAAAAATGTTAAGGCCGGAAAATAATTTATGCCTGAAAAGATTCCGCCAGGCTGATTTCAGATAGCTCCTGAACATACAATGCTATTTATTCACTTTGGCTGGCGCCAATAAAATGCCAGCAACAAAATGATTAAAAGCAAATTGATTACACATGTGAAAATATACAACATGTCCGGTAGTAATACAGATTGTGTTCAGTTTTAAAAGGTCCTAAAAAAGGAAGTGGCAAATCGTTCCGTTAATCTCATCAAAAACAGCCCAAATTTCAGCGCATAGCAACACACATTACCCGGAGATCAACCGTTCGTTTTCCGGAGCTGAAAACCACCTTATTTTACCACAAATAAGTAGTTCAAAACCTTGCACAGAAGCCATTTTAAGCTTATCTTTGCATAACATTAATAACAATCTTTTTCAACCGGCTTTATCACCGGAAATTTCCTACGTTTTATACATCTCATGGATGCCAACAGCCGATCACCAGTAGTGTTCAGCAGGGCCATGCTATGTTCATACTTTTTTGTGGCGCAGGAAAAACGCATTCAATTTTATATGGAAGAACAAAAGATAACACCGCACCCGGGTTTCAAAGAAGCGTTGAAATTCTGGTTCAAATTAGGATGGATCAGCTTTGGAGGCACTGCAGGCCACATCGCCATTATGCACGATAACCTGGTAGACAAGAAAAAATGGATCAGTAACAGCAAGTTCCTGCACGCACTTAATCATTGCATGATCCTGCCGGGACCTGAGGCACAACAATTATCCATTTACATTGGCTGGCTGTTGCATGGTAAACGCGGTGGACTGGCAGCCGGAGTATTGTTTGTGTTGCCGTCGATGTTTATCCTGCTCACATTAAGTATCATTTATGTATTATTCGGCAACATCCCCTGGGTTACCGCCCTTTTTGCAGGTTTGAAGCCGGCCGTCATAGCCATCATCATCGGGGCGATGTTTAAGATAGGGCAAAAAGCATTGCATGGTCCGTTGCACTATTTATTAGCCGCCACTGCTTTTGTGTGTATCTTCTTCTTCAACACTTCACTCATTACCATCATAGGCGCCACCATTATTTTCGCCATCGGCAGCAGGCTGATATGGCCGGCAGCATTACAACCCAAACGCCGGGAAGCCGAAGCTACCGCTGATGAAAACACCTATGTACTGAATAAAAAAACAGTAACGGCCGACAGTGGATTTAAAACAACATCTTTGTTGCAATTACTTGGCGCCGGTCTGCTACTCTGGCTGCTCCCTTTTCTCGGATTCTTTTGGTTTTTCAGCGACTTCCCTTTCTGGAAGCAGCTCAGCCTCTTCTTTACACAAACTGCTTTCGTTACGATAGGCGGCTCTTACACCGTACTACCCTACGTAGCACAATTCAGTGTTACCAAATTAAACTGGCTGAGCAAACTACAAATGATCGACGGCTTTGCCCTGGCGGAAACAACACCGGGTCCATTGATCATTGTATTATCTTTTGTAGGCTTTATGGCAGGATACAACCATTTTGGCGGCTCTTTATGGATGGGAACAGTGGGACTACTCGCCACTACTTACTTTACGTTTTTGCCCTGTTTTCTGCTGATTTTCATCGGTGCACCGTTGATTGAAAAAACACATGGCAATGCCATGATTGAAAACACATTGGGATTAATTACAGCTGCAGTAGTGGGGGTGATCCTCAACCTTACACTTTATCTGGGGAAAGATGTATTATTCCCGAATGGTGTTATCATCAGCAAACTGGATCTGCTGGCGTTAATATGGGTAATTGTTTCATTGATATTGATGCAGCGGTTCAAGCTGAATATTTTATACCTGATTGGGTTAAGTATGGTATATGGCCTGGTGCATTATTGGATACAGGTGTCGTAGTAAAGATACCTGTATCTGTCAGACTACCTGACGTCTCTCCGGAAGAAATATAAATGGCAGGTCAAATCCTGTTCATTGTAAATTTCAAATCCGAATTTTTTATACCAGTTCAAATTCTTTGACATAGACGTTTCTAAATAAACAGGACGATTATTACGGTTGCTGTAATCAATAATATCCTGAAGCAGGTTACTGCCAATGCCCTTGCTTTGCACAACAGGATCAACCCCAATAAACCATAAGTAAGACATGGCAATTTCGGGTCGTATGCTATTGATTAATTTTTCTCTTTTTATAGTCTTATTTATATTGCCGAATCCAACAGCCTGAAAGATGAGTCTAAGATCTAACAAGATTGATTTTAGTGAGCTTTTCTTTTTATCCGGATACACCATGAGCGCACATGCTTTATTATCATTGGAAAGAAACACCTCACCAAAAGCAGTACATACTTCAAAAGAATAATCCATTAATGACCGGATTCTCTTTTCCCTTTTGTTATCCTGCTTAACGATATAATTCACACTGAAATTGGCATCGAATGATTTGGTTAAAATATCTATAATCAGACCTTTGTCTTTTTGGGTGGCTTTTTTCATAGATGA
>NZ_DATCVJ010000821.1:0-9427 GCF_036566945.1 Chitinophaga sp.
GCTGTTGTAAGGGAAACTATTATCTTCAACGACTAATGTTGACCTTGGCCATGATCAGAGCTGAAAATTTTTATGTGATAAGAACGCCGTTACTACCGGTGAATATCACCACTGAATTAAACCATATTACCAACGCAACACTCACTGCTTTTATAAAAGAAACTTTCCGGGACGAATATCTGCAGGAAGCCATTTATATTGCCTCTCCTGAATTATACCAGGAGCTGCAAAAGTGGCTGCCCGGCAACTCCACGAATGAAAAAGAGAATTATAAACTCGCCGCTGCCTTATATCGGTACCTATTGCGGATGAGCACACGCTGTACGCCTTACGGACTCTTTGCAGGCTGCGCTACAGGCGAAGCCGCAGATCATACTGCCATCCGGCTCAACAATAAAAACGAACATAGAAAACACTCTCGCCTGGATATGAACTATGTGGCAGAACTGGCAACCGCTATTACCGCCGTTCCTGATATAGCAGCGCAGCTGCGATTTTATCCCAACAACTCTTTATATGCCGCAGGTAAACAATACCGCTATGCAGCCTATACAGTTAAAAACAAGATCCGCAACTATTACCTGACCGCGGTGAATCAAAGCCCTTATCTCGATAAAATACTGCACACCGCCGCCCACGGCGCTACGCTGAAGGATATACGTAGCAGCATCGTTAGCGAAGCCGATCAGATCAGTGAAGAAGAAGCGGATGAATTTATCGCAGAACTACTGCAAAATCAGCTGTTGGTAAATGAACTAACGCCCACCGTTACCGGAGAAGAGTTTTTCGTGCACCTGCAACAACGATTGAAAGCCCTCTCCCACACGGAAGCATTCACCACACCGCTTTCACGCATTCAACAGCTGCTACAGGAGCAGCAAACGGGCATCACGAAATATACCGACACACATGCCCTCGTGAAATCGATGCTCACAGATACCAGCAGCAAGGACCTCGTGCAAACAGACCTCTTTTTGTCTACCAGCAGCAATACATTAAGTCATACCATTATCAATGAACTGGCTGCACAAATAGCGCAGTTGTGGAAACTGGCAGCCACCAACAAAAACGCGGATCTCCAGAATTTCTGTCAGGCTTTTCAACAGCGATACGAAGAACAGGAGGTACCGCTCAGTATAGCGCTGGACACCGAAGCTGGTATTGGTTACGGTGCACACAACAATAGCAACGCAGATCATACACCGCTGGTAGACGATATACAGGCAGCGGCACGTGCAGCGACCAGCAGTAGTCCCCGCAACAAAATGCAGGAATTTCAATTACAACAACTGCATCAGTGTTTGCGTGATGGTAAAAAAATAATTACGATCACCAAAGAACAACTCGATACCCTGAAAGATAAAGACGTGCCTGCCTTACCAGAGAGCATGTACCTCATGGGTAGCATACTCAGTCATAGTGCCGCCGCCGTCGACAACGGCGACTACCTCTTTGATATGAATGGCTGCAGCGGTCCTTCCGCCGCCAATCTGCTGGGAAGATTTTGTCATGGCGATGAAAAGCTGGCCTACAAAGTAAAGGAATGCCTCGCCGCCGAAGAAGCCGCCGATCCCGGGAAGATCTATGCGGAAGTCATACATCTTCCAGAATCCAGAACCGGCAATATTCTGATGCGTCCCCGTCTCCGGGAATATGAAATCGTGTACCTGGCGAATAGTCATACCCCGGAAGCATTTCAGCTACACCTTTCCGATCTCATGGTGAGTGTACAACGTGGTAAAGTGGTGTTGCGCTCTGAGCGATTGAACAAAATCATTGTCCCCCGCCTGAGTACCGCCCATAACTATCGGAACGGGTTACCTGTCTATAAATTTCTCTGCGACCTGCAAAACCAGGATTACCATACCGGTATCGCCTGGCAATGGCAACTTCCGGGCGAAGTATCTTTTTTCCCAAGAGTACAATACGGTCATGTGATTCTCAGCAAAAGCAGCTGGGTATTACACAAAAAATCCTGGCCGGCATTAGCAACGGCAGCAGCCAGCGATTATCCGGCTATTTTCCGGGAGATAAAAACGCAACTGGACCTCCCCCGTTATGTGGTCATCACGGAAGGTGACAATGAACTGCCGGCAGACCTTGACAATGAAGTAGCCGTTCACCTGCTGGTGACACAACTACTCAAAAAAGAACAAATTACCCTGCAGGAATTCCTCCATACACCCGATAACTGCTGGATAGAAGGACCCGAGGGGAAACATACCAATGAATTTATTATCCCACTGAGGTATCTGTCTTCCGAAAAAAATAAAAAACAAGCGATTACCACCGCTATAACGGATACACCTACACGTAAATTCGTGACCGGCAGTGAATGGCTATATGTAAAACTATATGCAGGCACCCGCAGTGCAGAAAATATCCTGCGGGAAATATTGCTGCCACTGACACAACAGCTGTTAAACGAAAACCTGATTGACAAATGGTTCTTCATCCGGTATGGCGACCCGGAAAACCATCTCCGGATCCGGTTTCATCACGGAACGCGGAAAGATTTCTGGAAAGAGGTACTGGAGAGATTATATAACAGCATGGACCCTGCTACCAACACCGCATACCGCATCCAAACAGATACCTACGAAAGGGAAATAGAGCGTTATGGCGCCGCCACCATGACTTTCAGCGAAGACCTGTTCTTCTACGACAGTGAAAGTGTACTCCAGATCCTGGACCTGCTGGACGGCGAAGAAGGCGAAAATTATCGCTGGCTCTTATCCCTGCGGGGAGTAGATAGTCTATTGAACGATTTTGGGTATACGCTGGCAGAAAAATTCGCTCTGCTGAAAATGCTGCAAAAAAATTTCTACGAAGAATTTGGTGGTGGTAAGCCCTTACTATTACAACTCAATAACAAGTACCGGGAAGAGATGCGTAAAATAAGCAGCATCCTCGATCCTTCGCAGGATGTCGCCAATGGCATTGAAGAGGCCACCGCATGGCTGACTGCGCGCTCTCACAAAATAAAGCAACGCCTCGCGGAAATAGACATCGAACAGCGGGACGATTTGCTGAGCAGTTACATTCATATGTTTCTCAACAGGATGCTATTATCCAACCAGCGAAAACACGAGCTGGTGATGTACCATTTCCTGAGCAGGTATTATGAGTCCCTGACTGCCATCGCTAAAAAACAGTTGACACCGGCATTATAAACACATTTTTTTATTTACTAAAACAATATGTATGAAAAAGAAAATTGAGCCAAAAATGAAACTGGGTACCATTAAGGTGGCCAAATTGAATGCTAACAATGAGCTGGCAGGCAAAAAAGACAGTACAATTTTTACGACAACTACACATCGTACTTTTGACTGTTAAAAAGTAAAATACCGGGTAGCTGACGGGCGAACTCCTACCTCCCATCGGTTACCCGGTATTTTCAATATCTACTCAGCGATAAACAGCATGGCATCTGCCACTACAGCGCCATCTGCCTGCTGATTGTTTATTTCTACATACGCCCCCTTACCAGCCTTCAGTTGGTAAGTACCCAAATCGACCCATTCACCGGAAGTCTGGCCTTCCACCTTTACAGAGGCAGACAGCAACGGTACAGCTTTAATGCGTACGCCATCGTTTACACGGATGGTGGTACTGGTAGCGTGTGCAGCAATTCGCGGCACGTAGGTATACACATGATAGCGGCCACTCTTTTCGATAGCTGGTGTAAAGCGAACAAACTTTTCGCTGCCACCTTTTGATGGATCAACGAGCATTGATGGTCCATAGCCGCCATGCGTTTCCCGCTGCCAGTCGCCGCTAATGGTCACCTGCTTTGCATCGTCGTTATCGACGAGTATTTCCGGCGTACTGTTATCCGCTAAGGGGTTGTCGGTAAGTATACGTTGTATCTTTTTAACATCGGCATCCTGCACGGAAACTTTGCTATCAATAGCCACTATCGCTGCTGTGGCAGCGGATTGTGCCAGCACCATAAAGACCGGCTCCATACGAATAGAGCCATAAGCAATGTGCGTCGCCGATAGACAAACAGGCACCAGCAAATTTTTGCAATCGGCTAATTTTGGAATAATGGATCGGTAAGCAACCGGATAAGGGCCGAAGCCACCTACCTGCACATCTCCTTCATTCTTCACCATACCGTTTACGACTATACGTTGACAGTTATGTGAATCCATGGTATAGGCAGCCATCCCTACCCCATCGGTAACGGTAGCCCTGCCTTCACAGTTGGCCTGGGTCATCACGTATTCGCCGATCATCCGCCGCACTTCTCTTACATACAATTGCGGTGACCAATGTCCGTTGTTGGTATATTCATCTTTAGGATAGCCCCAGGTCAACATCTCGTCGCGCAGGTGTTTCGGCATCCGTTCATCATGCCCTATGAAATACAACAGTCCTTTTGTGTATACTTCGTGATCATGAATAATCCGCTTACGCGTAGCATCATCGGCATTGGGATAATCATAATTCATCCCTATCATATCGGTCGAAAAAGCACCAATGTTGTTGATATCCGTTTTGCCATTGGGCATCCGGTTAATATTGAGGATAGTATTCAGGTTCTTTGGGTTAATCTTTTGCACCAGTCGCACTAACAACTCATATCGCGCCGGGTCATAACTCTCCGGTTGTGTAATCGGGATCCTGTTCTCCGGCTGATCCGTGAGGCACATCCTGAAGTTATAGGTCTGCACTTTTTGATCGCCGGCACCGGGCGCATCTAATTTTGCAGGACTAATACCCCATAGTAGTCCGCTTTCCGGCTTACCAGGCACCTTATAAGGATCGATACCATCCGGGAACTGGTGCTTATCTTTTAACTGCACCCCATTATAGGTTTCCTGATATTCACTATTCGCTTCACGACCTACCGTAAAAGCAACACCTGCTGCGGCCATGAGATCTCCTTCATAGGAACAGTCAATAAACATTTTGGCTTTAATCACCTGTGGGCTGGCGCCGTTTACCGTTACTTCCGTGATATAGCCATTTTCTTTTTTAGCACTACTCACACGGGTATCATACAACACTTCCACTTTGGCCGACTGAATGTATTGCTGAAAAGTTTCGGCGGCTACATGTGGTTCAAAGATCCATTGCTCAAATTTTCCGTAGTGGCGGCCAATGCGGCGGTAAAAATCACGGGAAATGCCGGTGATGGCGAATTTATTACCAATATCAGTATATCCCAAACCTCCGGTGGTAAGTCCACCGAGACGTTTATCCGGAGATATCAGCAAAACCGTTTTATGAAGTTGCTTAGCGGTATAAGCAGCAATTACTCCGGCGGAAGTACCACCATACACACATACATCTACTTCTTTGGGAGTACCAGCCAATACGGGGCCTGTTGCGAGCAACAGGGAGCATAAAGGCATCATGAATCTGTTCAGTAGCATAGTTAGTATCACTGTTTATTAAAACAGATCAATATACTGCTGATTAGGTGAAAAAGGAAATAACCACCTTTATTGAAAAACATTTGCCGACCATGATAAATTTATCCCACGTATGCAGCTCTTGTTGTCGAACAGCACAATTTACGCACTAATATATTTAGCATTAAATACAAATAGAAAAGCCCCAAAACACCACTACAGCATGGCGATTGAAGCTTTTCTACATTATTCATTTGCTTTCTTCTACAAAAATACTAATATTTTTAGTAAAAACAAATCTATTTTTTACGCGTTCAAATCATGCTTTGTCCAGATTAGCTCGTCGGTATTATAACCCAGTTCTTCCGCCTGTTCCAGAAAACGTTTTTTAATCGTTGGAGGAATGCTGGTGGTGCGTGATAAAATCCAGATATACTTCAGGTTATTTCCTACTACCAATGCATGTTTATAATGTTTATCTATATCAATGATATTATAACCTGCGTAGAAAGGTCCGAAGAAAGACACTTTCAACCGCGCCAGATCTGGCGTTTTTACAAATTTAGCTTTGCCGGTGCTTTCTTTCCAAAGCTGTTGCTCCTGATTAAATCCTTTATTATCTACGGACAGCTCTCCATCATCCGTGAGTGAATACGTAGCGGTCACGTTTGTCAGGTGGCGTTCAAACTTATAATCCAGCCGGGCAATTTCATACCAGGTACCCAGGTATCTCCTCACATCAAAAGGCGATATTGCTTTAGCCCCTCTGGGAATAGACACTTTGCAGCTATTATACAAAATAATAGCCGCAGCAGCAGATATACCCGCTGTTACCGCAATCGCAAGAAGCTTTTTGTTATTCATAAATATCGAATTTTTGTCTATGTATGAATACAAATACACTGCCGTTAAGAAATCGGGGATTAACCGGCGTTATACCGAAAGGACTTGGCGAAGTTGTGGCGTTTCTGCTACAATTGGGGGAGATTTCAGTTCCTCTCCCAATTGCCCGAATACCTCCAGCATCACCAATAGGATCATTTCTTTTTCAGCATTGCTCAGGGCATTTTGTTCCGTTAATTTTATTTTTCTATAGAAGGTGGGGACACTCCAGTTGCATTCTTCACAAACCCGCTCCCGGAAATTTACAGGTAATTTCGACATCAAGGTGTGAATGCGTAATAATACATTGCTCGCGTTAGTCATGGTGTTTAGTGTTGATGTTATTAAATAGCGGCCACATAAACGCGATGGAATAGCTTTATACGTGTTGGATTAAATAAACAGCTTCGATTAATTTTTCCACGTTTTCATAAATGGTGAAGATAGATTTGGTGTCGGCTAATTCGTCTGACAGTGAGGCCGCGTACCAATCTTTTAGTTTCATGCGGACTTCCGTTGGAGCGTATTGCCAGCAGAATTCTTCGAGGACCTGCATGGGGTTCTGAATTTCTTCAGGCGAAAGGTGGAAGGCCTTTTCGAGCCATTCGGGAGCGGGGGTTGTGGTGTTTATAAAAAGGAGTTTGGTGATGAATATTTATTCTGATAGACATAAAATTCTCAACACATGACCTCACGTTTAAATTCCCAATTTATGTCCTGTAATTTATTATGTTTAGCTGTTAATGCAAATGCATCAACTCAATAAAGCGATCATCAATTTATTACTTCAAAGATAATACATTTTATCAACTGTACCCAAGTACGGGTACATTATTTTTTTGTGTTTCAATGAACTTCCGGGGATGAAAGATGCACAGGAGGACAAAATATTAAAGGAATTCGGCAAAAATCTGGAGAAACTGAGGATCGCAAAAAAGCTGAGCACGCGCGAGTTTGCTTATTTGGCGGATATTTCACACAGTTCTGTAGGAAGACTGGAAGCCGGAGAAACCAATCCAAGTATGACGACTTTGCTTAAATTAGCAGAGGCCCTGGCTGTAGATTTAAATACATTAGTGCTTAAAAAATAGTGAAGTTAAATACCCTCCAACACCTTGAACAAAAAATCCGCCTACATCATCGCCCTCTCCACCGCCCTTGCCTTCACCCTTTTTGAAGAGCTGAAACTACGCCCCTACTTATTCAAACACCACCTTAACATCATCGCTGGCTCCCTACCCAATTTCCTGGCCGTAGTAATACCTTTCCTTGGCTACGCCCTCATTAAATTCCCGCTCGATGAACGAAAAGCGCGCAGCGTAATTACTTCCTTTGTCATCGGTCTCTCGCTATATGAAATTTGCCAGATATGGATGCCACAGCGGACCTTTGATTTGAAAGACGTGATCGCCTCTATCTTAGGCGGATTCTTCTCTTATTTGATTTTCTATATCATTGATAAAGTAAAACCATCCACCCGACAGCAGCATTGAATAGGCTGCACGCTACAGAATCAATTTGCAGAAAAAAAAACAATATCGACCACAGCAATGATATTTTGATACTGCATCTGCAAAAGATGGGGTAATTCAGAAAATAATTTCAAATAAACAGGTACTTAATCCGGCTGGTTTGTGTAGTGATATAATGAACCATATCCTACTCCTCTCCTGTTTTCTGTTACTCCCCGTTTTTGCAATCGCGCAAGAACGTACTACAGATACTGTTCCTAAAGAACCTACTTCAGATACCATTCCTAAAGTCAAAAAACTAAAGGAAGTAACTGTAAAGGCACGCTGGCAGGACAGACATCTCGCTTTAAATAAACAATATGTTGTTAAAGATGAATTTAAGGCTATCGAACATTTCACGTTCGATTTAAGGGATCCTATCAATCCGGGGAAACAATATTACGTCTTAGAATTTTTAATTAGGGAATTACCGCCCGGATGGCAATCTCATACACTCTCGTCTTGTCCTGGTGTACAGTATTTCGTTGACGAGGTGGAAGTCAGCGGCGACTATGCAGCAACTCTTCCGCTAAAAGACTTTGCTTATGCTAAAATTTTTCAGGATTTGCACCCGCCTTGTCCGGCTATTGTGCTGTATACCAGGAAGGGAGACGATCTAAGGCGAAGGAGGGCAAAACCCATTACTCCGTAAGATCAAATGAAGGAGTGCCGTAATTAAATAAGTTTGCCATCAACTATTAAATTGCCGCAAGTGATGATCTGTATGCTTATACACCAGCTGCCCCGCCTGTTCCCAGGTCAGCGGTCCAAAAAAAGCGTGTACTATTTTCCGATCATCATCGGCTGCATATTCTTCCAGTAAAGCAATCCATTTACTTGTTTCGGCGGCTACATTCCCGTTCGCCCCTTTTACTTTCAGCTGCGGCAACGTGGGCACATTTCGTTTGATGGCCCGGTCATCACCTACAAAATCCTTCAATGCCATTTTACCAAACAAAAGCCCTATGAAGGCACGTTTATACCGGAGCTTGCCCAACATCATTTGCTCGTAGGTAATACAATGTTTCAACATCTCATAGATGTTCATTTTACCCCACTGAGCTGTACTCTGCTCGTTTAGTGTATTGATCCTGGCGATCAATTCCTCCCTGGTAGCGGGATCAAATATTGTTTTCATCATGACGGGGCTTTTAGCAAACTTACGTTGCATTCGGCAATAAACAGGGATGCAAATCTGCCAACCTATGGGGGCATTTGAGTCAAGGTTCATCAAATTACCAGTATCTTTCCTGGAAATATTTTTCTATGGCAGCAACGATATGGGTTTTCAATGGCGTTAACAGCCGCTTTGCCAGTGGTGTTTTCGATCAATTGGATCAGGCGACGGATTGGATCAGTGAAAATAAATTGTCCGGTACCTTAACGGAATACCCGATCAATACAGGCGTTTATGACTGGGCCATTGAGAACGAATTTTTTGCACCTAAAAAGCAGGAACATACCAGCCCGGAGTTTATTGGCAAATTCAGCTCCGCTAGTCAGGCACATTTTCATTTTGAAAATGGTAAACAAAATTGATTTCCCCTTAATTGGCCGCCTGGTAAGGCATTACAGTAATTGTTCTTCCCTGTATCTTAAAACGTACGATTTTGGTTAGTTCCAGTGCTTTCAGCAATTGCGGGATCTGCGCGGTCCGGGCTACGATAC
>NZ_DATCVJ010000822.1:0-9006 GCF_036566945.1 Chitinophaga sp.
AAACAGTATTTCAATCTCCCCTGACAAAATCCTCTTCCAATAAACCGCCAATAAAATAAAAGCTGGCAAGCAATAACATTTTATTATCCCCAACGGCTTCAATCGTTCCTTCAAATTTATCAGGAGCTGCTCGTTTTTTAATTACTTGTTTTGCGTCATGATTTTCTACATTTGTACGAACCTGAAAATTAATAACACATAATGATTTTTTTCCTTCCCCTCATCGCTGCTGTCATTGGCTGGCTAATTAACAGCCTCGCTGTAACCCTGCTTTTCCGTCCTTACAAACCCGTAAAACTGGGCTTCCTCACGCTTCAGGGCTTGTTTCCTAAAAGACAGGCACAACTGGCCAATAGTCTCGGTGCATTGGTAGGCAAACAATTATTTTCTTTTGAAGATATTAAAACCAAACTCACAGATCCGCAGAAGATCAAAAATATTATTCCTTTAGTAGAAGCCCATCTCGATACATTTCTACGGGAAAAGCTGCCGAAAGCCATGCCGGTACTTTCCATGTTCATCGGCGATAGTATTGTGAACCAGATCAAAACCCACCTGGTAGCAGAACTCGACACACTCTTTCCTTTATTGATCAGCCAATACCTAGATAACGTACAACAGGACCTGGATCTGGAAAAAATAGTGTCCCAAAAAATTGCAGGCATCTCCGCAGATAAGCTGGAAGCTATTACTCATGAGGTACTGCAAAAAGAGCTGCAAAGCTTCAAAATGCTGGGCGCCATCAGCGGGCTAATCACTGGATTAATTTGCCTGGGCATCACCCTGTTATAACCTTTATATACCTACTGAAAGACAACTCTGTTAACTACTGTTAAGACCTCTTAGCGGTCGTTTTTGCGATTTCCTGCGGACAATCATTCCGCTCATCACAATCTCAAACCATTCATACCTGGACCCCGATACATTTGTCCTTATCTGAGAAGATAGTCCGGATAAAAACCGATAAGGATGAAAAAATGCTATGCAGTCATTGCTGGTATACTTTTGTGGCAGATAAACGCCTTTGCACAGGCGCCTAAAGCAACAGCCCCCCAGCAGGGACAAGGACAACAGGGAAGACCAAATATGCCGCAGATTGGCCACTTGTACGGAAAACTGGTGGATGCCAAAACCGGAAAACCAATCGAATACGGCTCTGTTACCGTACTTAAACAACGGGACTCCTCCCTGGTGACGGGTATGCTCTCCAAGTCAAATGGCGATTTCAGCCTGGAAAACCTTCCCTTTGGCCCATTGATTCTGCGTATTAATTTCATGGGCTACACCAGCATGCAGAAGAAAGTGATGATCACTGGCCAAACAATGGAGCAAGACCTTGGCAACATAAAACTGGCGCAGAATGTAAAAACACTGCAAAGCGTGGAAGTCACCGGCCAAAAGAGCGCTTTTGCTATGGGCATCGATAAAAAAGTATTTAACGTAGACAGAAACCTCAGCAGCGTAGGCGGTACCGCACAGGATGTACTGAAAAGTGTACCCTCTGTAAACGTTGACCTGGATGGGAATGTCACCGTACGTAATGCTTCTCCCAATATTTTTGTAGATGGCAAACCTTCTACCCTTACACTGGATCAGATTCCGGCAGATGCTATTGAAAGTATTGAACTCGTCACTAATCCATCTGCAAAATATGACGCAGAAGGAATGTCGGGCATACTGAATATTGTGTTGAAGAAAAACCGTAAAGCCGGCTTCAATGGTGCAGTGAATATAGGCGCCGGTACAGGCAACAAATACAACGGCGGCGGTAACATCAATATACGCCAGGGAAAATTCAATATATTTGCCAACTATAACATCAACTCCAATCACAACTGGGCAGATGGTACCACCAGTCGCAGCAACTATAGCAACGGCGTAAAAACAGATACCAACTATCTCTTCCAGAACAGCAACAGCACCAGTAAACCACTGTTTCAGTTCGGACGTTTCGGATTGGATTATATGCTCGATAACCGCAACACCATCTCCATCGGACAAAATATCGTAGCAGGTGATTTCAAAAACAATGAAGATCTGTTGAGTACTTTCTCCGATAAAAATCGCGCCATTACCGGCAAGAGCGATCGTTTGAATACTAACAACTTCAACTTCCGGAACTACACAACTACACTGAGTTTCAAGCATACCTTTGCACAGCCCAACAAAGAATGGACGGCAGATATCAACTATAATAAAAGTTCCAATAACCGCAACGGCGACTACCTCACCCAGGCACAAAATGCAATGGGCGTACCCATCGGACAAGCGCTGCTGCAAAACAATACCACTTCCGGCAAAACAACTTTCATGACTTTCCAAACGGATTATACCAATCCCATCGGAAAAAATGGCAAGCTGGAACTGGGCGCCAAAGCCACTTTACGCGATTATACCAGCTTGTATAATGTATATGATAAAGACACCATCACCGGTCTGTTTATCAACAACCCGCTGTTGTCCAACAACTATAAATACAACGAAGAAATATATGCCGGCTACGCCAATTTTGCCAACACCATCGGCAACTTCGGCTACCAGGCAGGCTTGCGCGTAGAACAATATGTATATGCCGGAGAAAACGAAGGCACTAAATACAAACCTACCAAAGCAGTACCAGGACTATATCCCAGCTTATTCCTGTCGGAGAAATTAAAAAACGACCAGGAACTGCAACTGAACTATTCCCGCCGTGTAAACAGACCTAATTTCTTTCAGCTGATTCCGTACCGCGATTACAGCGATCCCCAAAATCAACGCGAAGGGAATCCGAATCTGAAACCAGAATATACCAACAGCTTTGAGTTTTCCTATGTAAAAAACTGGGGCAATAATAACTTCCTCGGTAGCGTCTACTTCAGGAATACCAATAACATGATCTCCACCATCAGCACTCCAATAGGCGCAGATACACTGTTAACACAGTACATCAATGCCAACAGAAGTAACTCTTATGGTGCAGAACTGACCATGAAAAATCAGATCCTGAAAGGATGGGATCTTACCAGCAACGTGAACCTGTATCAAACAGATATGAAGGTGAATGCCAATGGTCAGAATTTTGATAACAACGGATTTAGCTGGTTCGCAAAAGTAAATTCAGAAACAAAGTTACCGGCCAACTTTACCGTACAGGTAAATGCCACTTATCAGGCACCTACTATTGCGCTGCCTTCCTCTGGCGGTGGTGGTGGTGGCCGCGGCGGTGGTGGTGGCGGTGGAGGATTCAACCAGATTCCTTCGTCTGCACAAGGTACTATCAAAGGCTTCAGCACTGTTGACGTAGCAGTGAAAAAAGATTTCCTTAAAAACAAAGCCGCTTCATTGACACTCAGTTTATCGGATATTTTCAACACCCGTCAATACGAATTAAATCAGGAATCGCCCAGCTTCGCACAGGATTATATCCGCAAACGCGAATCCCGTATACTGAAACTTAACTTTAGTTATCGCTTCGGTAAATTCGATGCCTCTTTATTTAAAAAGAAAAAGAAAGATCAGGGAAGTGACTCGCAAATGGGTGATCCTATGCAGAGCTTCTAAACATACTAAAGAAGGTGAATGCAAACCACAGGCCGGTTAGTAGTGCTACAGCACTGCTGCCGGCCATGTTTTTTTAGCTACCACTCATCATATTTCGTTAATGTTTACGCTTACGCCGATTACTTTTATGGTGTTGTTGTATCATTTATAAAGTTGCTAAATCCACGCATGCGAAGTTTTCTATCACTCATGTTCGTGCTGTTTGTTATGTCGTATAACGTCAACGCACAAACGACAATTCCGACAGTCCTGAAAGTCACAGGCAAAGTAGCAGATATTGCTACCGGAAAACCTATTGAATACGCCTCTGTAGTACTGCTCAAACAGGCAGACTCTACAATGGTGACCGGTGCTTATACTACGCCCACCGGTACTTTCTCTCTCAATAATATTATTCCTGGTATATACATTTTACGTATCACCTTCATGGGTTACGAAAAACTGGAAAAAGCCATCCGTGTAGTAGAAGGAAAAAATACACTTGCAGGCACCCTGCGCCTGCAGTCGGCCGGTAAAGTATTGAATGCAGTAGAAATCAAAGCAGAAAAACCTGCGTTCTCCATGCAAATAGACCGGCAGGTATTTGATGCCGGCAATATGATCAATGCAGAAGGAGGCACGGGAACGGATATACTAAAAAATATTCCCAGCGTAGACGTAGACATCGATGATAACATTACCCTCAGAGGCAAAAGCGTGACCATTTATGTAGATGGCAAACCTTCTCCTTTCGGAGACGCTAAAACTGCGCTGCAAATGATTCCTGCTGAAAGCATCGACCGCGTTGAAGTGATCAATAATCCCTCTGCCAAATTTGAAGCAAACGGCAGCGGCGGTATTATCAACATCGTCCTGAAAAAAGACAAAGCCATTGGTTATAACGTGATGTTCAATGCAGGTGGCGCCACCCGCGGCGAAGCCAACGCAAGCGTGAATGCCAGTCTGCGTATGAAACGCTTTAACTTCTTTGGTAACTACAACACGCGCTATGAACACGTTACCGGCAGTGGCCTCAGCTCCCGCCAAAACCTGGTGGCAGACAGCAGCAACACCTCCTTCTTTACACAGTCCAGTAAAAACGTTAACAACAATGGTAATAACGGCGCACGATTTGGCTTCGACTACTTTATGGATGATCATAACACATTTACGATCTCCCAGGGATTAAATTTCAACAGAAGCGATAATGAGGACAACATCTTCCTCAATTACATGGATGACAAGAAAGAAACATTACGCTTCGGAGAACGGAGAAACAATAGTAATAACCATAACAATAATAATAACACCAATCTTAACTACAAGCATACCTTCGGGAAAGAAAACCAGGAGCTGACTGCTTATGTTAGTTATAGTGGTAACAAAAGCAATAGCAACAGCAGCTACAACACCCAATACCAATACAAAAGCGTAGATACGCTGCCTAATGCGGATAAACAAAGCAATACCAGCAGCAATGGCAACCGCTTCTGGAATCTGCAATCGGATTATACTTCTCCCTTCGGGAAAAAAGGTAAACTGGAAGCAGGCGTGAAAGCCACCCTACGGCATATCGACAATAACTACATCGCATCCCTCTACGATTGGGCGGAGGAAGATTACGAGGTAAGTCCTACGCTGTCTAATAAGTATAATTATGAAGAAGACATTTACGGCGGCTACCTCAATTTTGCAAACGCCATTGGCAACCTCGGTTACCAGGTAGGGGTGCGTGCAGAACAATCTTATCTCAAAGGCTACTCATTTACCAGGGATACCACCGTGGATAATCGCTTCTTTAACCTGTTCCCCAGCGTATTCCTGAAGTATAATATGCCTAAGAATCAGAACCAAAGCCTGGTATTCAACTACTCTACCCGTATAGACCGGCCCAATTTTGATCAGCTGCTGCCGTATATCAATAACTCCGATCCGCAAAATATCCGGACCGGTAACCCGGAACTGCAGCCTGCCCTGTCTCATAAGTTTGAAGTCAGCTACTCCGTGTATTATCCTAAAACAAATAATTACCTGAGCACCAGCACCTACTATGCGCAAACCAACGATAACATTGACCGCATCAGTACCCTCGATACCATTTCCGGCGTTACCACCACCAAACCTATGAACCTGGCTACCCAGCAGAACATCGGCGGTAATGTGTCCTATAGCTTAAACCTGACCAAATGGTGGAAAGTATGGGCCAACCTGAACCTGGAATATAATAAGCTGACCAGTGTTAGCATCAATAACGAAAACTTCAGCTACGGCTTAAACGGCAATACCCAATTTCGTATACCCGGCAGGTTTAGTGTGGAACTGGGCGGCCATTTCCGCTCACCAAGGATCCAGCCGCAGGGAACCTTCAAAGCAATGAACGGTATAGATCTGGGTATCCGTAAGGAATTCATGAAAACAAAAGCCCTGGTCGTTGCCCTCAATATTTCAGACTTGCTGAACACACAGCAATTCAACTCGCACTACGAAACGGCCACCTTTATACAGGACTACGATCGTAAAAGAGCCACCCGGTTTATTCGCCTGAATGTGCGGTACCGCTTTGGCAAAATGGATCCTAACCTGTTCAAGAAAAAGAAACCACAAACCGAAGACGAGGAAAAAAAGGAAGAAGATAAACCAAAAGAAGGCACAGGCAGGCTTTAACGCGGATTTTTGTCTTTGCTCAGGATTATACTGATTTAGATGATTTTCAGGATTATATTTTTTGGATTAAAAGATGAGGGGAGATATAAGCGGATAAAATTTTTTCGCTTATATCTCCCCTCATCTTTTAAAAATCTATACAATCAAAAAGTAAAATCCTGAAAATCATCTAAATCAGTATAATCCTGAGCAAAGACGAAAATCCGCGCTATTTCTTCCCTGCCAGCATAGGCACAAAAGAAAAATTGTCGAACAGCTCCTGCTCATTCTCGGTGTCGCTGACTTTGGTAATCCGCAACATACGCTGAATATCCTGTCCGCCTACCGGAATTACCATTTTGCCCCCTATCTTCATCTGCTGCAGCAGTTTTTCCGGAATATGTGGCGCCGCCGCCGTCACCAGCACCTTATCAAAAGGGGCATAGGTAGATAACCCCTCATAACCATCTCCATAAAATAAACGGAGATTGGGATACTGGGACTTAAAAGGAAACGATTTTAACTGATCAAACAGTTTACGCTGCCGTTCTATGCTAAAAACGTTGGCTTTCAGTTCCGCGAGCACACAAGCCTGGTAGCCGCTGCCGGTTCCTATTTCCAACACTTTCTCATAGGGTTTGATTTCCAGCAACTGGCTCTGATAAGCCACTGTATAAGGCTGTGATATCGTTTGTCCTTCCCCGATAGGAAAGGCCCTGTCGTCGTAAGCTATACTCTCGAAAGCCGTGTCAAGGAAAAAATGCCGGGGAATATTGCCGATAGCTGCCAGCACATTTTCATCTGTAATACCTTTTTGACGGATACTATCAACTAACTGTTTACGTAATCCTTTTTGTTTATAAGTATCTTCATACCGCCTCATGGCCGCAAAATTAACCATTACGGACGATTTTCAATGTATTTTAGAATCTGTAATTTCCAACATTCGTTTTTTTATTTTTACTTTACAATCCATTTTAGCACTCACGGCTTACAAAAAAAGAACCATGGATATAAATATTCAAAACAAAGTATCGCAATGGCTCAACGGGAATTATGACGCTGAAACCGTTGCCACACTGAAAAAAATGCAGGAAGGTAACCCCGATGAACTCAACGATGCCTTTTACCGCAACCTCGAATTTGGCACCGGAGGCCTCCGGGGAATTATGGGTGTAGGTACCAACCGCATGAATAAATATACCCTTGGCATGGCTACCCAGGGTTTTGCCAATTACCTGAAAAAAACCTTTACCGGAGAAATTAAGGTGGCTATTGCCCATGATAGCCGCAACAATGCCCGCTTCTTTGCGGAAACTGTTGCCAACGTTTTTGCTGCCAACGATATCAAAGTATTTCTTTTTGAAAGCCTCCGCCCTACCCCGGAACTGTCTTTCACTATCCGTCACCTGCAATGCCATGGCGGGGTAGTACTCACAGCCTCCCATAATCCGAAAGAATATAATGGGTACAAGGCTTATTGGAATGATGGCGCACAACTGGTACCCCCTCATGATAGTAATGTAATCCGTGAAGTAGAAAATATTACTTCGCCGGATGAAGTGAAGTGGACCGGCGGCGAATCCAATATCACCCTCATCGGCAAAGAAGTGGATGAAGCTTATCAGAAAGAACTGGTTGGCCTGTCTGTCAACCCGGACATCATCCGCCAGCAACATGATCTTAAAATAGTATATACGCCTATCCATGGTACCGGCATCACCCAGGTACCTGCTGTACTGCAACAGTATGGCTTTACCAACGTAAACATCGTACAGGAACAGGCTACCCCGGATGGCAACTTCCCTACGGTGGTATATCCAAACCCTGAAGAGTCTGAAGCCATGAACCTGGGCCTCAAAAAGGCAAAGGAACTGGATGCCGACATCCTGCTGGGTACCGATCCCGACGCGGATCGTGTAGGCATTGCCGTGAAAGACCTGAAAGGCGAATGGATCCTGCTGAATGGTAACCAAACCGGTGTGCTGTTATTCAACTACATCGTAGAGGCCCGCAAACGCAATGGCCTCTCCAAACCAAACGATTATATCGCCAAAACAGTAGTTACCTCCGATCTGATCGACGTATTTGCTGCCAAAAACAATATCACCTGCTATAATGTACTTACCGGCTTTAAGTGGATCGCTGACCTGATCCGCCGTAAAGAACCACAGGAAAACTTTATCTGTGGCGGAGAAGAATCATATGGATATATGATCGGCAACAATATTCGTGATAAAGATGCCATCTCCTCCGTAGCCATGATCTGTGAAATGGCCGCCGTTGCACGCAACCATGGCAAAACTTTGTTCGAAGAACTGATCGACATCTACGTACGTTATGGCTATTATAAAGAAAGCCTGATCTCCATTACCAAAAAAGGAATGAGAGGCGCAGAAGAAATTGCTGAAATGATGCGTGGATACCGCGAAAATCCGCCGGTAACCATCAACGGTTCCCCGGTAGTAACGCTGTACGACTACCAATTACAACAGATCAGGGATATCAAATCAGGTGAAATAAAAGCACTGGATCTGCCCAAATCTAACGTACTGCAGTTTTTACTGGCCGATGGCAGCAAAATATCTGCCCGTCCTTCCGGTACAGAACCAAAGATTAAATTCTACTTCAGTGTAAATGCCCCTCTGAACAGTGCGGCAGATTATGATAAAGTAACCGCTGAACTGGATCAGAAAATAAACGGTATTATCCAGGATATGCACCTGAAATAAGAGAATTACGAATTACGAATTACGAATTACGGATTTGTGGGTAGATGGCCATATTCCGCTACCCGTAATTCGTAATTCATAATTCGTAATTCCAATGAAAAAACCACTG